>NZ_JBPQTQ010000021.1:0-54332 GCF_051386415.1 Streptomyces sp. URMC 129 | reverse complement strand
CCCCCCCCCCCCCCCCCCCCCCCCCCCCCCCCCCCCCCCCCCCCCCCCCCCCGCGTGGGTGTCCCTACGGGGTGACCGGTTCCCCGAGCACCGTGCCGCTGTCGCCGGTCCCGGCGCCGCCCTCCTCCGTGCCCCCGGCGCCGGTCTCCGCGCCGCCTTCCTCCGTGCCTCCGGCACCGGTCTCGGTTCCGCCTTCCTCGGCGCCGCCCGCGCCTCCGGCCTCGGCACCGCCCTCCTCGGCACCGCCCTCCTCGGCACCGCCTTCTTCGGCGCCGCCCGCGCCTCCGGCCTCGGCACCGCCCTCCTCCGCGCCGCCCGCGTCGGTACCCCCGGCCTCCTCGCCGCCCGCGTCCCCGCCACCGCTGGTCGTCGAGCCGCTACCGGTGCCCGGCGTGGTGGGCTGCTGCTCCCCGGCCGTCGGATCACCGGACGTGCCCGGGTTCCCCGCCGTCGAGTCGGCCGGGGTGTGGGGGCCGCCCTCGTCGTCGGGGGTCCCGCTCTCCTCGGGGGAGGTGCTCTCGGACGGCTCCGGGGAGCGGCTCGCCGGGGACTCGGCGGGGGTGCCGGTGTCCTCGGTCAGGGGGAGGTCCGGGTCGGTGACCGCGGGGTCGCGGTGGTGGACGTTCTCCGGGGCCTGGTCCTGGTCCGAGCTGAGGCCGAGCGCCAGGACCGTGCCGAGCACCGCGAGCAGCAGGCCGCCTGCCGCCAGCGCGACCGTGCCGCGGCGTGGTGACGGCACGTCCGGCGGCTCCTCGTCGTCCAGCGGCGGCACGAGGATCACCTGCGTGAGGTCCTCCGAGCCGGGCACGTCCGGCGGGGCGGCGGAGGTTGCGGACACCGGCGACGCCGGTCCGGGCTCCCGCGCCGGTGCCGGTTCCCACGCCGGTTCCGGTGCCGGTGGCGGGACGGGGGCCGCGGCCGGGGCGGCCGGGAGGACCGTCGGACGGGTCCGTACGGGGGGCCGGGGGTGCGGCCTGCTGAGGTCGGCGACGAGGGCGAGCGCGCGGCGGCCCGCGACCGTGCCGCCCGCGTCGGCCATGGCCCCGCGCAGGGCCGTGGCCGCCTCCAGCTCCGCGCGGGCGCGGTCGAGCCGGCCCTCGCAGAGGGCCAGTACGCCCAGCTCGTGATGGAAGTACGCCTCCTGGGCGACATCTCCGGCCGCGCGGGCGGCCTCCTGGCCGGCGCGCAGCACCCGTTCCCACATGCCCCAGCGCAGCGCGACGGCGAGCATCGGGGCCGCCGCGCGGGCGAGCGTGGCCACGGCGGTGCTGTGCCCGGCGCGGTGCGCGGCCCGCAGGGCGGCGAGCAGCACCTCGGCCTCCGCCGCGACCGCCGCCGGGGTGACACCCGCCTCGGACAGCCACCAGGTGTAGCGCCAGGCCGCGCTCAGCGTGCGGTCGGCCGAGCCCTCGCCGTAACCGGCCGCGAGGAGGTCCGCGACGGTGCCGGACGCGAGCCGGTGGCGGGGGCCGCCCCCGGTGAGCAGGCCGGACTCCAGCAGCTCGGCGTACGCCTCGGCGGCCTGCGGCTCCCCGGTGAGCGAGGGCAGCCGGACCGGGTCGGGCACATCGCCGCCGAGCGCGACGGCGAGCCGCAGGACCTCGCGGGCCGCCGCGGACAGCGCGCCGGCGAGGGCGACGGTGAGCGTGGCGGCGCCGGGCAGCGGGACGTCCGTGCCGCCCCGGCGGTGGAGCAGGGCGGCGGCCTGGACGAAACGTTGCGGCAGGCCCTCGGTGTCGGACCACAGCGCGGCGGCCCAGTCGGCCTCGTCCTCGGCCAGGGGGCGGCCGGCGCGGGACTCCAGCAGCTCGCGGGCGGCGGCGCGGCTGAGGCCGGGAAGCGCGAAGTCCTCGACGCGGGAGGCGTCACCGGCCGCGTCGGGGACGCCGGGGAGGCCCGCTATCAGGAACGCGCACTCGGGGGTGGCGTCGAGAAGCTCGCCGAGCGCGGCGCCGCCGAACTCGATGTCGTCGATCACCACCACCGCGCCGACCGTCCGCAGCTCGGGGGCCAGCTCCACCGGTCCCGGGCGGTAGGCGGGCGTGTGGTGCACGGCCGCGTACAGCTCGTGCAGCAGGTCCCGGGCGGTGCGGCGGTAGCCGTCGAGGCGGATGACCCCGGCCGGGGCGAGCCCGGCGCAGTCGCGGGCGACCGCGTCGAGGAGCGCGGTGCGGCCCGAGCCGGGGGCCCCGGTGAGGCGGACGGAACGGCCGTGGGACAGCAGCCGGCCCAGCCGGTGCCGCAGCGCGTCGCGCTCCAGCAGGGGCATTCCGTCGTCCGGCCCGGCCCGCTCGGCTCGCTCGGCCTGCTCCGCGCCGGTGGCGGCGGGCGCGCGGCGCGGGGAGACGGGACGGCGACCGGGCGGGCAGGACTCGATCTCGCTGCCGTCGAGGGGGTTGACGGTGAGGAGGAAATCCCCGGCGACCAGCTCGACGGCCCGCGGAGAACCGGCGTCGGCGCCCCTCGGCTCACGCGGCTGCTCACCCTGGGATGCGGGGTGGTTCACGTCCATGGTCGTTGTCTCTCGGGTGCGGAGCGGTGATGGCCGCCTGCCGGTGCGGCCACGCTACCGCCCCCCTGCCCGCGCACGGCGGCCGGAGCCGCACGATACGCAAGAAACACCAGTCTTTTAAGGGGCAATCGTAAGAATGCGGTGCAGCCTGGTGGCGACCAGCACGCGCTGCATCTGCGGCGGCACGTCCCGTAGCACCAGCCGCCGGCCGCACCGGCCGGCCCGGCGGTGCGCGCCCATGATGACCCCGAGGCCCGTGGCGTCCCACGAGTCGAGGTGCTTGAGGTCGAGGACGAGATCCCCCTGCCCGGAGTCGACGGCACGGTGCAGCGCCGACTTCGCGTCCGCCGCGCTGCGCACGTCCAGGCGCCCGCCGACGACCAGCCTGGCGTGGTCGCCCGTGATGTGCATGATGCGCTCCCGCTCCCGCTCCCCTGGAACGATTGTCAACGACTGCTAAAACTGACGGCCCGAGAGGCCGCTGAGTTGCCGTGCGCGCTCGAACTCATACCGAAATCACCCGCATGAGTGATCGCTGCGCCCTGTGGGGTCCGGGGGGCCGCCGGGCCCCTCGGTACCGCCCTCAGTACCGGTAGAAGCCCTGTCCGCTCTTCCTTCCGATGTCCCCGGCGTCCACCATGCGCCGGAGCAGTTCCGGGGACGCGAACTTCTCGTCGCGTGTCTCGGCGTAGATGTTCTCGGTGGCGTTCTTCATGATGTCGACGCCGGTGAGGTCGGCGGTGGCGAGCGGGCCCATGGCGTGCCCGAAGCCCAGCCGGCAGGCGGTGTCGATGTCCTCGGCGCTGGCCACGCCCGACTCGTAGAGCTTGATCGCCTCCACCACCAGCGCCGAGATCAGGCGCGTGGTGACGAAGCCGGCGACGTCACGGTTGACGACGACGCAGGTCTTGCCGGTGGACTCGGCGAACTCCCGCGCGGTGGCGAGCGTCTCGTCGCTGGTCTTGTAGCCGCGGACCAGCTCGCACAGCGCCATCATCGGCACCGGCGAGAAGAAGTGCGTTCCCACCACGCGCTCGGGGGCCGCGGTGGCGGCGGCGAGCTTGGTGATGGGGATGGCCGAGGTGTTGGAGGCCAGCACGGCCGTGTCCTTGACCAGGCCGTCCAGGGTGCGGAACAGCTCCTGCTTGACCTCGACGTTCTCGAAGACGGCCTCCACCACGACGTCCGCCTCGCCCGCGGCGTCCAGATCCGTGGTGGTGGTGATCCGGGCGAGGGCCGCCGCCGCGTCGGCGTCCGCCAGCCTGCCCTTCGCGACGAACCTGGCCACCGAGGCCTCGATGCCGCGCAGACCGCGGGAGAGGGCGTCCTCGGTGACGTCCCGGAGGACGACGTCCCAGCCGGCCTGGGCGGCGACCTGGGCGATGCCGGACCCCATGAGTCCTGCTCCGACGACGGCGAGCTTCCTGGCCACGTGTGATCTCCCTCGATGCATGCGTGCCGAGAATCCCAGACCCTAGCGACCGTTGGGAGTCCGTGGGACGAGAAGAGACGCGCATCACGGCGCGCGCCGGAACTCAGGACTCCGGGCGGCGCGCGTAGCCGAGCACGCGCTCACTCATCAGCGACTCGGCCACCTCCAGCCTCTCCAGCATCAGCGCGGCCGTCTCGGGAACGGGCCGCCGCTCCAGCGCGCACATGCCCGCGGTGCGGTAGATGTCGCTCTGGAGGGACATGAGCTGGAGGGCGATGAGGTCGGGCGTGTGGTCCCCGGGGTCGGCGCCCACCTCCTCGCACAGCGTCTGGCCCAGCCGCTGCGTGGTCTCCTGCTGCATCCTCATCAGCCGGGCCATCAGGGCCGAGGAGCCGAAGGCGACCCGCATGAAGCGGACGTACCCCTCGGTCAGCCCCATCCACGGCTGCCGGGCGGCGATGTCCTCGCGCAGGCCCCGCAGGATGGCGTCGGCGGCGGACTCGCCGGGGGCACGCTCCCGCACCCGCCGGGAGGGGCGGTCGACGAACTCCGCGCCCCGGTCGAGGAAGAGCTCCTCCTTGGTCGGGAAGTAGTTGTAGACGGTGTTGACGGAGACGTCGGCCGCCTCCGCGACCTCCGCGACCGTGACGGCGTCGAACCCGCGCTCCAGGAACAGCCCTGTCGCCACATCGGAGATGTGCTGTCTCGTCTGCTGCTTTTTGCGTTCTCTGAGCCCGGCCATGCCGTCATCGTAGCCATTTTTGACCTAGCTGAAAACTTGGGGACATTGCAAACTTCAATTCAGTCTGCTTTTCTGAAGACATGGATCCGATCCTCACGACACACGACCTCGCCCGCACGTTCGAGACCAAGCGCGGCACGGTGGAGGCCGTGCGCGGCATCGACATGACGGTCGAGCCCGGCGAGATCCTCGGCTTCCTCGGGCCCAACGGCGCGGGGAAGAGCACCACCCTGCGCATGCTGACCACCCTGCTGCCGCCCACCCGCGGCACCGCCACCGTGGCCGGGCACGACCTGGCCCGCGAGCCCGGCAAGGTCCGGCAGCGCATCGGCTACGTCGCCCAGTCCAGCGGCGTCGACCCGAACGAGACCGTGCGGAACGAGCTGACGCTCCAGGGCCGGCTCTACCGGCTGTCCCGGGCCGAGGCCGCCGAGCGCGCCGAGGCGCTCGCCGCCGACCTGGACCTGACCGACCTGCTGGAGCGCAAGTGCGCCGAACTCTCCGGCGGCCAGAAGCGCCGGCTGGACATCGCGATGGCGCTCACCCACCGGCCGGAGATCGTGTTCCTGGACGAGCCCACCACGGGCCTGGACCCGGGCAGCCGCGCCGACCTGTGGGACCTGATCCGCCGCGTCCGGGCCGAACACGGCACCACCGTGTTCCTCACCACGCACTACCTCGACGAGGCGGACGCCCTCTCCGACCGGCTGATCATCGTCGACGGCGGCCGGGTCGTGGCCGAGGGCACCCCGGAGGAGCTCAAGACCCGCCACGGCGGCTCGTCCGAGGCCACCCTCCAGGACACCTTCATCGCCATCACGGGCCGCGGCCCGAAGAAGGAAGACCTCACCCCGGTCGCCCTCTGACCGGCCGACAACGCCAAGGGATCCCGTTCGCCATGTCCACCGTCCTGTCCGACACCGCCCTCATCTACGACCGCTACCTGCGGCAGACCCTGCGCTCCCGGATCAGCCTGGTCTTCGGGCTGCTCCAGCCGATGCTGTTCCTCACGTTCTTCGGCCCGCTGCTGGAGGACGTGCCGCTGGGCGGGGAGGGCGACTCCTGGCAGACCCTGGTCCCCGGCCTCCTGGTCCAGCTCGGCCTGTTCAGCGCCGCGTTCGCCGGGTTCGGCATCATCGTCGAGAAGCAGCTCGGCGTCGTGGAGCGGATGCGGGTGACCCCGGTCAGCCGCCTCGCGCTCCTGCTGGGCCGGGTCCTGCGCGACGCGACCCTGCTGCTCGTCCAGTCGCTGATCCTGGTGACGGCGGGCGTCGCGTTCGGCCTGCGCGCACCGGTGCTCGGCGTCGCGATCGGCTTCGTCTTCGTCGCGATGCTGGCCGTCTCCCTGGCCTCGCTGTCGTACGCGTTCGCGATGCGGGTGAACACCATCCAGGAGTTCGCCCCGGTGATCAACTCCATCAACCTGCCCGCGATGCTGCTGTCCGGCATCCTCCTTCCCATGGCCCTGGCACCCGCCTGGCTCGACGTCATCTCCCACTTCGTGCCCTTCCGGTACCTGGTGGAGGGCGTGCGGGCGGCCTTCGTCGGGGACTACGGGGACGGCTCGCTCGCGCTGGGCGCCCTGGTCACCCTCGTCTTCACCGGCGTGTCCCTGGCCCTCGGTACCCAGCTCTTCCGCAAGGCCGGCGCCTGAGACCCGCGCGGTACGCTCCCCGCATGGTCAACCTCACGCGGATCTACACCCGTACCGGAGACTCCGGCACCACCGCCCTGGGCGACATGAGCCGCACGGCCAAGACCGATCTGCGGATCGCCGCCTACGCCGACGCGAACGAGGCCAACGCCGTCATCGGCACGGCGTTGGCCCTCGGGAACCTGCCCGAGGACGTCAGGACCGTGCTCGTCCGGGTCCAGAACGACCTGTTCGACGTCGGCGCGGATCTCGCCACCCCGGTGGTCCAGGACCCCGAATACCCGCCGCTCCGAGTCGAGCAGAGCTACATCGACCGGCTCGAAGCCGACTGCGACCGCTTCCTGGAGGACCTGGAGAAGCTGCGCAGCTTCATCCTCCCCGGCGGCACCCCCGGCGCGGCCCTGCTGCACCAGGCGTGCACGGTGGTCCGCCGGGCGGAGCGGTCCACCTGGGCCGCGCTGGAGGTCCACGGCGACACGATGAACCAGCTCACCGCCACCTACCTCAACCGGCTCTCCGACCTCCTGTTCATCCTGGCCAGGACCGCCAACAAGGAGATCGGCGACGTCCTGTGGGTGCCCGGCGAGAACCGCTGAGCCCGGCCCCCTCCCCCGCCCGGCCGTGGAGCGCCGCCGGCCCATGGAGCCGCTGGGCCGCCGAGCGGCTCAGCGGTGCCCGACGGCGTCGGCGTCCCGCGGCCGGGGCTCCCGGCGGGGCCAGAGCGTGTAGCTCAGCGCTATGAGCGCGTGGATGCCGAGGATCCGCAGCGCGGTGACCTGCCAGCCGCGCAGCGGCCCGGTCCGTCCCGCGTCGTCGATCGCCCAGATCATCGCCTGGAGCACCGCCAGCGCGATCACCGCCGCGACCAGCGTCATGCCGCACAGACGCCACTCGTGCGCCGCCCGCGCCGCGCCGTGGCGCGGCGGCTTCGCGGGCCGTGGGGCGCCCGCCCAGCGGTGGGCCGCGTGGCGGTCGGCCCAACCGATCAGATAGTGCCCACAGGCCACGGTGAAGCCGAGATACAGCGCCGCCAGCCCGTGCGCAGCCGACGGCTCCGCACCCCGGCGCAGGTCCACGGCCGTGGCGGTCAGCAGCAGCACGTCGATCAGCGGCACGCACAGCAGCAGCGCGCCGCCGAGCCGGGGCATGCGCATCGGATAACGGGCCACCAGACCGGCCCCCAGCAGCGGCCAGAACCCGGCCTCGGTGAGGGCCTGTCCAACGCCGAGATCGCGAAGCGGCTGCGCATGGCCGAGACCACCGTCAAGACGCACGTCAGCCGCATTCTCGGCAAGCTGGGCCTGCGCAGCCGCGTCCAGGCGGCCGTCCTCGCCCAGCGGTCGGAGCGCGACGCGGGTCCCCCCGGTGAGTCCGCGGCACCCGCTCCCCCGCGTTGCCCCGGGAGCCCGCGAGGAGAACTGACGGCCGAGGGGCGGAAAGCTCAGGCGACGTTGACCCGCTGGCCGGGCGGGGCCGCCTCCAGCCAGGCGAGGAAGCCGGTCAGCGCGTCCTCGCTCATCGCCAGCTCCACGTCGAGGCCGTCATGGCGACAGCTCAGCACCACCGCGCCCGGCAGCAGCGCCAGCTCCTCGTCGCCGTGCGGATGCCGGCGCTCCCGCACCTGGATCCGGTCACGCTGCAGCGTCCGCCGGGGACGCGGCGCGTAGGAGAAGACACGGAACCACTCGACGTTGTCCCCGTTGTACCGGGCCACCCCGTAGAGCCAGCCCTTGCCCGGCGACTGACCGGCCCGTGGCGGGACGAACCGCGCGCTGCAGTCGAACGTGCCGCCCGACCGCTGGATCAGCCGCCGCCTGGCACCGAAGCCGAACAGCCCGAGCACAACGAGAGCGAGGGCCACGCCGACCGCCACAAGCAGGGCGAGGACCATCCCGACCGACCTCCTCGCCTCGTGGTGTGCTCTCGTACCCGGTGCCGAATCCCTTGTGAGTCAGGTGGGGGCGTCAGCGCCCCGACGCCGCCGCCGCGGCCCGGAGCCGGACGTCCGCGCGCCGCTCGGCCGCCGCGTCCGCCGCGGCCCGTGCCTGCTCCAGGGCCCGCTCGGCCCGCTCGACGTCGATCTCCTCCGACAGCTCGGCGATCTCGGCGAGCAGCGACAGCTTACCGTCCGTGTACGAAATGAATCCGCCGTGCACCGCGGCCACGACCGTGCCCTCACCGGTCTCACCCGTCGTGCGGATGGTCACCGGGCCTTCCTGGAGGACGCCGAGCAGCGGCTGGTGACCGGGCATGATGCCGATGTCGCCGGAGGTGATGCGCGCGACGACCAGACTGGCCTTGCCGGACCATACCTGCCGGTCGGCGGCGACCAACTCGACGTGCAGCTCAGCCACGATGGCTCCTCATCCCTGGATGTCTGGCTTGCAGAAGAATAATTGGCGCGCGCGGTCACCCGAGGGGCGGGGTAACGATGTACCCCGCCCCGGATCGGGTACCGCGTGCGGGTGTCAGGAAACGCCCAGCTTCTTGGCCTTGGCCTTCAGGTCGTCCAGGCCACCGCACATGAAGAACGCCTGCTCCGGGAAGTGATCGAACTCACCGTCGGCGATCGCGTTGAACGCGGAGATCGACTCGTCCAGCGGCACGTCCGAGCCGTCCATGCCGGTGAACTGCTTCGCCGCGTGGGTGTTCTGCGACAGGAAGCGCTCGATGCGGCGGGCGCGCTGAACGGTGAGCTTGTCCTCCTCGCTCAGCTCGTCCATGCCCAGGATCGCGATGATGTCCTGGAGGTCCTTGTACTTCTGGAGGATCCCCTTGACGCGCGAGGCGCACTCATAGTGGTCCTGCGAGACGTACCGCGGGTCCAGAATCCGCGAGGTGGAGTCCAGCGGGTCCACCGCCGGGTAGATGCCCTTCTCGGAGATCGGCCGCGAGAGCACCGTGGTGGCGTCCAGGTGGGCGAACGTGGTGGCGGGCGCCGGGTCGGTCAGGTCGTCGGCGGGCACGTAGATCGCCTGCATCGAGGTGATCGAGTGACCGCGCGTCGAGGTGATGCGCTCCTGGAGCACGCCCATCTCGTCCGCCAGGTTCGGCTGGTAGCCCACGGCCGAGGGCATGCGGCCCAGCAGCGTGGAGACCTCGGAACCGGCCTGGGTGAAGCGGAAGATGTTGTCGATGAAGAACAGCACGTCCTGCTTCTGCACATCGCGGAAGTACTCCGCCATGGTCAGACCGGCCAGGGCGACGCGCAGCCGGGTGCCCGGCGGCTCGTCCATCTGGCCGAAGACGAGCGCGGTCTGCGGCAGCACGCCGGAGTCCCGCATCTCCTCGATCAGGTCGTTGCCCTCACGGGTGCGCTCGCCGACGCCGGCGAACACGGAGACGCCCTCGTGCAGCTTCGCCACACGCATGATCATCTCCTGGATGAGCACGGTCTTGCCCACGCCCGCGCCGCCGAACAGGCCGATCTTGCCGCCCTTGACGTACGGGGTGAGCAGGTCGATGACCTTCAGACCGGTCTCGAACATCTCGGTCTTCGACTCGAGCTGGTCGAACGCCGGGGCCTTCCGGTGGATCTCCCACCGGTCGGTGATCTCGGACTCGGCCTCGGGCTCGTTGAGGATGCGGCCCAGGGTGTTGAACACCCGGCCCTTGGTCACGTCACCGACCGGCACCGTGATGCCCGCGCCGGTGTC
Organism: Streptomyces sp. URMC 129; assembly: GCF_051386415.1. NCBI lineage: Bacteria > Bacillati > Actinomycetota > Actinomycetes > Kitasatosporales > Streptomycetaceae > Streptomyces > Streptomyces sp. URMC 129. The sequence continues at coordinate 44,336 of NZ_JBPQTQ010000021.1, read as the reverse complement.
GGTGACCGGGGACTGACGCACCAGGCCGTCGTTCGGCTCCAGGGCGATCGTGCGCACCAGGCCCTCGCCCAGGTGCTGCGCGACCTCCAGGGTCAGCGTCTTGGTCTGGCCGGCGTTCGCCGGGTCGGCGATCTCGACGGTCAGGGCGTTGTAGATCTCCGGCATGGCGTCGACGGGGAACTCCACGTCGACGACGGGGCCGATGACTCGCGCCACACGGCCCGTCGCCACGGCCCGCTCGGTGGCCGCCTCAGCAGCAGTGGTCATGGTTAGCGTTCACTTCCCGCGGTCGCGTCGGCCAAGGCGCTCGCGCCACCGACGATCTCGGTGATTTCCTGGGTGATTTCGGCCTGGCGGGCCGCGTTGGCAAGGCGCGTGAGCGTCCTGATCAGCTCTTCCGCGTTGTCCGTCGCCGACTTCATGGCCCGCCGGGTGGCCGCGTGCTTGGAGGCCGCGGCCTGGAGCAGCGCGTTGTAGATGCGGCTCTCCACGTAGCGCGGCATCAGCGCGTCGAGGACCTCTTCGGCCGACGGCTCGAAGTCGTAGAGCGCCTTCGGGTCCGTGGACCTCGCGGGGGACTCGGCGGACTCCTCCGCCACCTCCGCCAGGCTCAGCGGCAGCAGCCGGCGCTCCACCGGCGTCTGGGTCATCATCGACACGAACTCCGTGTAGACGATGTGCAGTTCGTCGACGCCGCCCTCGTCGGTGTCCCGCTCCATGGCCTCGATCAGCGGCGCCGCCACCTCTTTGGCGTCGGCGTACGTCGGGCTGTCGGTGAAGCCGGTCCACGACGTGGTCACGGACCGCTCGCGGAACGCGTAGTACGCCAGGCCCTTGCGGCCGACGATGTACGTGTCGACCTCGAGGCCGCGCGCGACCAGCTCGCCGGTCAGGTGCTCCCCGGCCTTGATGGCGTTGCTCGAGTACCCGCCGGCCAGCCCGCGGTCGCTCGTGATCAGCAGCACCGCGGCCCGCCGGGGGCGCTCCGCCTCGGTGGTGAGCGGGTGCTTGACGTCCGAGCCGGTCGCCACCGCCGTGACGGCGGCGGTCAGCTCGTCCGCGTACGGCTTGGAGGCCGCCACCTTGCGCTGCGCCTTGACGATGCGCGAGGCGGCGATCATCTCCATCGCCCGCGTGATCTTCTTGGTCGCGGAGACGGACTTGATCCGGCGCTTGTAGACCCGAAGCTGGGAGCCCATGATCAGCCCTCGCCCAGCAGCTTGCCGTCCGAGGTCTCGAACTGCTGCTTGAACTTCTTCACCGCGGACTCGACGGCCTGGAGGGTGTCGCCCGACATCTTGCCGCCCTCGCGGATGGACGTCATCAGGTCCTTGTGCTCCCGGCCGAGGTAGTCCAGCAGCTCCCGCTCGAAGCGGCGGATGTCCACCACCGGGATGTCGTCCATCAGGCCGTTGGTGCCGGCCCAGATGGAGACGACCTGGTTCTCGGTGGAGAAGGGGCTGTACTGCTCCTGCTTCAGCAGCTCGACCATGCGCTGGCCGCGCGCCAGGGCGGCCTTGGACGCGGCGTCCAGGTCGGAGCCGAAGGCGGCGAACGCCTCCAGCTCGCGGTACTGGGCCAGGTCCACGCGGAGCGAGCCGGTGATCTGCTTGATCGCCGGGTGCTGGGCGGCGCCACCGACGCGGGAGACGGAGATACCGACGTTCAGCGCCGGGCGCTGGCCCGCGTTGAACAGGTCGGACTCCAGGAAGCACTGGCCGTCGGTGATGGAGATGACGTTGGTCGGGATGAACGCCGACACGTCGTTGGCCTTGGTCTCCACGATCGGCAGGCCGGTCATGGAGCCGGATCCCATGTCCTCCGACAGCTTCGCGCAGCGCTCCAGCAGCCGGGAGTGCAGGTAGAAGACGTCGCCCGGGTACGCCTCGCGGCCCGGCGGGCGGCGCAGCAGCAGCGAGACGGCGCGGTACGCGTCGGCCTGCTTCGACAGGTCGTCGAAGACGATCAGCACATGCTTGCCCTCGTACATCCAGTGCTGGCCGATGGCCGAGCCGGTGTAGGGGGCGATGTACTTGAAGCCGGCCGGGTCCGACGCCGGAGCCGCCACGATCGTGGTGTACTCCAGGGCGCCCGCCTCCTCCAGCGCGCCGCGCACGGAGGCGATGGTCGAGCCCTTCTGGCCGATCGCCACGTAGATGCAGCGGACCTGCTTGTTCGGGTCGCCGGAACGCCAGCTGTCGCGCTGGTTGATGATCGTGTCCACCGCGAGGGCGGTCTTGCCGGTCTGCCGGTCGCCGATGATGAGCTGGCGCTGGCCGCGGCCGATCGGCGTCATGGTGTCGACGGCCTTGTAGCCGGTCTCCATGGGCTCGTGCACCGACTTGCGCTGCATGACCGAGGGAGCCTGCAGCTCCAGGGCGCGGCGGCCCACGGTCTCGATCTCGCCGAGGCCGTCGATCGGGTTGCCCAGCGGGTCCACGACCCGGCCGAGGTAGCCCTCGCCGACACCGACGGACAGGACCTCGCCGGTGCGCCGCACCGGCTGGCCCTCCTCGATGCCGCTGAACTCACCGAGAACGACGACGCCGATCTCGCGCTCCTCGAGGTTGAGGGCGAGGCCGAGGGTGCCGTCCTCGAACTTCAGCAGCTCGTTCGCCATGGCCGAGGGCAGCCCCTCGACCTTCGCGATGCCGTCACCGGCAACGCTGACCGTCCCGACCTCTTCGCGCGAGGCCGCGTCCGGCGTGTACGACTGGACGAAATTCTCCAGCGCGTCCCGGATCTCATCCGGCCGGATCGTGAGCTCCGCCATCTGGGTTCCCTGCTCTCCTTGTTGGGCCCGTAAGTACGTCCACATACGGCCCAACTCGGGCCGCTTTTCGTTCGATCTTGTGGTGATCGCGTCTTGAGTTGGTCGCGCGCCGCGCTCAGCCCGCCATGCGGCGGTTCACCTCGTCCAGCCGGTCCGCGATGGTGCCGTGGATGACCTCGTCACCGATGCGGACCGAGATCCCGCCGAGGACCGCCGGGTCGACGTCCAGGTTGAGCTGGATCGGGCGGCCGTAGAGCCGCGCCAGGGCGTCGCCCAGACGCTGCCGCTGCTGATCACTGAGCGGCACCGCGGAGGTGACGACGGCGACCGAGCGGTTGCGCCGGGCCGCGGCCAGCGCGCTGAGCGCGTCCAGCCCCGCATCCAGGCTACGTCCCCGCGGCCGTTCCACGAGCCGGACGACGAGCCGCTCGGTGACGGCCTGGGCCCTGCCCCCCAGCAGCTCGTGGACGAGCGCGGTCTTGGCGCTGACCGCGGCGGCGCTGTCGTCCTTGCGGCCGAGCGCCGCCCGCAGCTCGGGCGAGGTGGCCACGATGCGGCCGAACCGGAACAGCTCGTCCTCCACCGAGTCCAGCACCCCGGCCCGGTCGGCCGCGATCAGGTCGGCCGTGTCGGCCAGCTCCTCGATCGCGTCCACCAGGTCGCGGGAGGCGGACCAGCGGGAGCGGACGGTGCCGGCGACGAGGTCGACGGTCTCCTCGCCGACCTGACCGGTCAGCAGCCCGCGGATCAGTCCGGCCTTCCGCTCGCCGTCCTGACCGACCCGGCGCAGCCCGGTCTCGCGGTCGAGGAGCACCGTGACGGCGGCGAGGTCCGCAGCCAGGGCCGCGGGATCCACGCCGGTGTTGTCCGTCAGCGCGTCCAGGCGCTCCCGCGCCGCGTCCAGCGCCTCACGGCTCGCTCCGGTCATCGGTCACGCTCCCCTTCTCGCTCGCGGCCCGGCACCTGCCGCGGGGCATCGCCGCAGCTCGCTCGGCGGCTCGCCGTTCCGGCGGTCATCGGCCGCCCGCCTCGGACTGGGTGGGGACCGTGGCGGTGGCCTGCTGCTCCAGGTCGTCGAGGAAGCGGTCGATGGTGCGGCTCTGGCGGGCGTGGTCCTCCAGGGACTCCCCGACCAGCCGGCCGGCCAGCTCGATGGCGAGCTTGCCGACGTCCTGCCGCAGCACCTCGGCGGCCTGCTTGCGGTCGGCCGCGATCTGGGCGTGACCGGCGGCGATGATCTCCTCGCGCTGCCGCTGGCCTTCCGCGCGCATCTCGGCGATGAGCGCGGCGCCCTGCTCCTGTGCCTCCTGGCGCATCCGGGCCGCCTCGTGGCGGGCCTCGGCGAGCTGTTCCTTGTAGCTCTCCAGGGTCTGCGCCGCCTCGGCCTGCGCGGCCTCGGCCTTCTCCATGCCGCCTTCGATCGCCTCCCGCCGCTCCTCGAGCGCCTTGTTGATGGCGGGAAGGAGCTTCTTGTAGAAGACGAAGAAGATGACGCCGAAGCAGATCAGGCCGATGACGATCTCGGGAACGACCGGCAGAAGGGGGCTCTGCGGCTCTTCCTCAGCCAGGAAAATCATGATGGCGGACCTTTCATCGGTAGGGGCTTCGGTCGCGACGCTCAGATCGCGAACGCGAGCACGAAGCCCATGAGGGCCAGGGCCTCGACGACGGCGAAGCCGAGCAGCATGTTCTGCCGGATCAGGCCGGCGGCCTCGGGCTGACGGGCGATGGCCTGGACGCCGTTACCGAAGATGATGCCGATGCCGACACCGGGGCCGACGGCGGCGACGCCGAAACCGATGGTGTTGAGGCTTCCTTCAATCGCGGCGAGAGTCGCGGACATGTCCGTTGTCTTCCTTCTCTGTGGTGAACCGGCGGGGGAATGTCCGCCGGACGGTGGAGCGGTCGGTGGGTGGCCGGTCGGCCGTCTCTCAGTGCGCCTCTTCCAGCGCCTGGGAGATGTAGGTGGCGGTCAGCACGGTGAACACGTACGCCTGCAGGGCCTGGATGAAGATCTCGAAGCCGGTCAGCAGGATCGTCAGCAACAGCGAGGTCACCGAGTAGAACGTGCCGACCACCGTGCCCAGCGTGTACCAGGTGCCGATGATGAACACCAGGAGCAGCAGGTGGCCCGCGAACATGTTCGCGAAGAGCCGGACGGCCAGCGTGAACGGCCGCACGATGACGTTGGACAGGAACTCCAGTGGCGTGAGGATCACGTAGATCCCCTTGGGCAGCCCGCTGGGCACGCACAGGTTGCGCAGGCCCCCGACGAAGCCGTTCGTCTTGAACGTCAGGGTCATGTACGTGACCCAGACGATCAGGGCGAGCGCCACCGGGTAGGCGAAGATCGAGGTCGCCGGGAACTGGGCGAAGGGAATGATCGCCCAGAGGTTCATGATCCAGATGAAGAAGAACAGCGACACCAGCAGCGGCACATAGGGCTCCGCCTTCTTGCCGATCACTTCCCTGGCGATCCCGCGGCGCACGAAGTCGTAGAGCACCTCGGCGAGAAGCTGGAACTTGCCGGGCACGACCTTGGGCCGGGAGAACGCCGCCCAGAAGAAGCCGATGACCGCCACGGTGCTGAGGAGCACCAGCAGCATCGCCTTGTTGAACTCGAAGGACCCGATGGTGAAGATCGGGTCGAAGACGAACGACCAGACGGACGGGGCGTGGAAGCCGCAGTCCTTGAACAGATGGCAGTCAGTCTCGAAGGCGAGCACCTGGTCGTTACTCACCGCGAGCTCCCTCGGCATGGCGCATGGATACGGCTACCTCGATGTGTCGGCGTGGCGACGGACCACGGAGCGGCACTGGACTGGATGGGGCGGGAGAAGGAACCCGGGTCTGCGCTCGCGCGGCCGTCCCGCACGGCCTGCGCGTCACCGGCGCCTCGACGGGCGCCGCGACCTTGTCTTCCGGCGACGGACGATAGCAGCCCGCGAACTCCCGCTTTTCGCTGACCCCGTGCCCGTGGGCCCGGATCATGGCCGGCCGCCGGCGGACGCGGAACCCGACTCGGGCTCCACGTAGAGAACTTTGAGCGTCATATGGGCTCTGACCTGGCCCGCGAGCCAGGTGGCCGTCCCGGCGAGCACACCGGCGCCGAACGCCCGGCCGTCGAGGAACGAGGCGTCGCGCAGCAGCAGGAGCAGGCCGAGCAGCAGGCCCATCTGCGTCGTGTAGATCAGGAACGCGGCGCCGAAGAACAGGTCGGGCCAGCGCTCTCCCACCTTGGTGAGCGACAGCAGGCCGAGGGCGAAGAAGCCGGCGGCGACGAACACACCGAGGGCGACCCCGCTCGCGCCGTCCACCCCGGCCACGACGGCGCCGATGGCGATGGCGACCGCACCTACCGCGGCAGTGGGGATCGCGGCGCCGCGGATGATCCGGGCGTCGTTGGACTGCATCGAAGTGCTTCTCCGGCGGGCTTCGGGGACTGTCGTCGTTGACGAGCGGCGAGAGGCTTCGGAACGTGGGGTGCGTTCCGGTGCGTCTCGTGAACGCTATCACAAAGTATTTGATGAGGTCTTTACTCAGTTAGTGTGGAGGACCTCACACTGGAGAGGTAATTCGCGCGCTACGTAGCTGACACTTCGGAACATCTGTGTTACGAGCGGCTGTCGATCTTCCGGCGCAGTGCGAACCGCTGGCGGTCGCCCACCGCCGTGGCGCCGTGCAGCCCCGACAGCGCCGGTCCGGCGAGCGGCGGCTCCCCCGGTACCTCCCCGGGTACTTCCCCCGGCACCTCCTCGGTCGGCGCGGGCACGGCGGCCCCCGCCGCCCGCCGCCGGTCCCGGTAGCGGGGCGGCACCACCCGCTGCGCCCACCGCGGCACGCGCGGCCGGAACCGCGGCATCAGCAGCACCACGAGCCCGACGGCGCTGAGCGACATCACCGCCGGGACGATCAGCGCGTTGGCGGACTGCACCGAGTACGCCACGGCGCCGAAGGCGATCAGCGCGGACCAGAAATACATGATCAGTACGGCCCGGCTCTGCGAGTGGCCGATTTCCAGCAGCCGGTGGTGCAGGTGCCCCCGGTCGGCGGTGAACGGCGAGTGCCCGTTCCATGTGCGGCGCACGATCGCCATCACCAGATCCACGAACGGCACGGCGATGATCGTCAGCGGCAGCAGCAGCGGCATGTAGACCGGGACCATCTCGATGACCGCGCTGCGCTCGGAGCCGGAGAACAACCGCATGGCGTCCGGGTCCACCTGGCCGGTCACGGAGACCGCGCCGGCCGCCAGGACGAGCCCGAGGAGCATCGAGCCGGAGTCGCCCATGAAGATGCGGGCCGGGTGCAGGTTGTGCGGCAGGAAGCCCAGGCACATGCCCATCAGCACCGCCGCGAAGAGGGTGGCGGGGGCGGCGGCCTCGATGCCGTACCCGTACCAGATGCGGTACGCGTACAGGAAGAACGCCGCCGCGGCGATGCCGACCATCCCGGCCGCCAGACCGTCGAGGCCGTCCACGAAGTTCACCGCGTTGATGGTGATCACCACGATCGCGACCGTCAGCAGCGTGCCCTGGAGCGGGGTGAGCGCGACCATGCCGACCGTCGGGACGGGCAGCCACAGGATGGTCAGGCCCTGGAGCACCATGACGCCGGCCGCGATCATCTGCAGGCCCAGCTTCACCAGGGCGTCCACGCCGTACTTGTCGTCCAGCACGCCGATGACCCAGATCAGCCCGGCCCCGGACAGCAGGGCGCGCGGCTCGTCGGAGAGCCGGAACACCTCCCCGACGTTGGTCAGCTGGGAGGCCACCAGAAGCCCGGCGCACAGCCCGCCGAACATCGCGATGCCGCCCAGCCGCGGCGTCGGCTCGCGGTGCACGTCACGCGCTCTGATGGCCGGCATGGCACCCCACGCGATGGCGAACTTCCGCACCGGCCCGGTCAGCAGATAGGTGACGGCCGCCGCGACGCAGAGGGTCAGCAGATACTCGCGCACAGAATGCCCCAGTGGTCTCGCAGGACTACCGCGCAACACCCTCTCATGCCCATGCCCCCCTGTGCGGACTCGATGCGGCCACTTCCTCGTCCCTACCGCAGCGCCCGGCCGGCGCGGGCGGGGCGCGGCGGCACCCCGGTGAGCGCCGTGACGACCGGGTCGAGGGCCGCCCTGATCTCCTCGCCGACGCTGCGGAAGTACGGCAGCGGCGCCCCGTACGGGTCCTGCACCTCGTCGGCCTCGGCGTTGGGCGCCAGCAGCCAGCCGCGCAGCGCGGCGGCGGCGCGGGCCAGCGCGCGGGCGCGCTCGACCAGCCCCTCCGGCGACTCCGCGACCGGCAGCGTGGCCGTGTCGATGGCCCGCACCAGCCGGGTGAACTCCTTGAGCGTGAACGTCCGCAGCCCGGCCGAGTGCCCCATCGAGATCACCTGCGCCCGGTGATCGCGGGTCGCGGTCAGCACGAGATCGGCCTCGATGACGTGCTCGTCGAGCAGTTCGCGGCCGTGGAACCCGTCGGCGTCGGCCCCGTACTCGGCCAGCAGCGCGGCGGCGTGCGCCTCCATCGGCGCCCCCTCGTGCCCCCAGGTGCCCGCGCTCTCGACCACCAGGCCGTGCGCGGCGGAGCCGAGACGCTCGGTCAGCGCCTGCCGGGTGAGCCGCTCGGTGATCGGGGACCGGCACACGTTCCCCGTGCTGACGTGCAGGATCCGGAAGACCTGCCGCGGGCGGCCGGGCGGCTCGGGCGCTCGTATGCCGATGTCCGCAGGGCTCAGGGAGGGCGCCCTCAATGCGAGGTCTCCAGATCGGGAACGACCTTGCGCAGCTCTTCCTCGCTCACCGCCCCGGCGCGCAGCAGCACCGGGACCCGGCCGGTGACGTCGACGATGGAGGACGGCACGGTGTCCGGGGTCGGGCCGCCGTCGAGGTAGACGGAGACCGAGTCGCCCAGCATCCGCTCGGCGCCGTCGCAGTCCTGCGGCGGCGCGTGGCCGGTGAGGTTGGCGCTGGTGACGGCCATGGGGCCGACGTCCTTCAGCAGCTCCAGGGCGACCGGGTGCAGCGGCATCCGGACCGCGACGGTGCCGCGGGTCTCCCCCAGGTCCCAGGTCAGGGACGGCTGGTGGCGGGCGACGAGGGTCAGCGCGCCCGGCCAGAAGGCGTCCACCAGCTCCCAGGCCCGCTCGGAGAAGTCGGTGACGATGCCGTGCAGGGTGGTGGGCGAGCCGATCAGCACGGGCGAGGGCATCCCCCGGCCGCGGCCCTTGGCGGCCAGCAGATCGGCCACGGCCCCGGTGTTGAAGGCGTCCGCGCCGATGCCGTAGACGGTGTCGGTGGGCAGGACCACGAGGTCCCCGCGCCGGACGGCGGAGGCCGCCTCCCGCAGACCGTGCTTGCGATCGACAACGTCCGCGCAGTCGTAGCGCCGTGCCATGTGTGAAGTCCTCCTCTCACCGCGCGACGCGGCGGGCGGTGGCGAATCGGGGCCGGTTGTTCAGGTCCGGGTGGTCGGCGGCGTCGGCCCAGCCGCGGTCCTCGGTGAAGATCCACGGCACCTGGCCGCCCTGGGTGTCGGCGTGCTCGACCACCACCATGCCACCGGGCCGCAGCAGCCGGTGCGCGGCACGCTCCAGGCCGCGGATCATCTCCAGGCCGTCCTCACCCGAGAACAGCGCCAGTTGGGGATCGTAGTCGCGCGCCTCGGGCGCCACGTACTCCCACTCGGTGAGCGGGATGTACGGCGGGTTGGAGATCACCAGGTCCACCTGGCCGGACAGCTCCGGCAGGGCGGTGCGGGCGTCCCCGTGGTGCAGGACGACCCGGCTGCCCTCGGCGTTCCTGCGGGCCCACTCCAGGGCCGTCTCGTCCAGCTCCACCGCGTGCACCCGGGAACGCGGCACCTCCTGGGCGAGGGCCAGCGCGATGGCGCCGGAGCCGGTGCACAGGTCCACGATCAGCGGCTCGACCACGTCCATCGCGCGGACCGCGTCTATCGCCCAGCCGACCACCGACTCGGTCTCCGGGCGCGGCACGAACACGCCGGGCCCCACCTGGAGTTCGAGAAAACGGAAGAACGCGCGCCCGGTGATGTGCTGGAGCGGCTCGCGCGCCTCGCGCCGGGCCACGGCCTCCCAGTACCGGGCGTCGAACTCCGCGTCGGGCACGGTGTGCAGCTTCGACCGCTCGGTGCCGTGCACGAACGCCGCCAGTTCCTCGGCGTCGAAGCGCGGCGAGGGCACCCCGGCGTCGGCCAGCCGCTGGGTGGCGCGGGCCACTTCGGCGAGCAGCACCGAGCGGGCGGCCCCGGAGGCCGACGGAGATGATGACGCGGATGATGCAGTCACGTCGCCCACCCTACGTTCACTGGGCCGCGGCGAGCTTCGCGGCCGAATCGGCGTCCACACAGGCCTGGATGACCGCGTCGAGGTCTCCGTCGAGCACCTGGTCGAGGTTGTACGCCTTGAACCCGACGCGGTGGTCGGAGATGCGGTTCTCCGGGAAGTTGTAGGTGCGGACCCGCTCGGAGCGGTCCACGGTGCGCACCTGGCTGCGGCGGGCGTCGGACGCCTCCCGGTCCGCCTCCTCCTGGGCGGCGGCCAGCAGCCGGGCGCGCAGGATGCGCAGGGCCTGCTCCTTGTTCTGGAGCTGGCTCTTCTCGTTCTGGCAGGACACCACGATGCCGGTGGGCAGGTGGGTGATGCGGACGGCGGAGTCCGTGGTGTTGACGGACTGGCCGCCGGGGCCCGAGGAGCGGTAGACGTCGATCCGCAGGTCGTTCGCGCTGATCTCCACGTCCACGTCCTCGGCCTCGGGGAGGACCAGCACGCCGGCCGCCGAGGTGTGGATGCGGCCCTGGGACTCGGTGGCCGGAACCCGCTGCACGCGGTGCACGCCGCCCTCGTACTTCAGCCGGGCCCACACGCCCTGTCCGGGGGCCGGGGTGCCGCGGCTCTTCACGGCCACGGAGACGTCCTTGTAGCCGCCGAGGTCCGACTCGTTGCCGTCGATGATCTCGGTCTGCCAGCCGTGCCGCTCGGCGTACCGCAGGTACATGCGCAGCAGGTCGCCGGCGAAGAGCGCGGACTCGTCGCCGCCCTCGCCCGCCTTGATCTCCAGGATGACGTCCTTGTCGTCGCTGGGGTCGCGCGGGACCAGCAGCAGCCGCAGCTCGTCGGTCAGCTCCTCGCGGCGGGCCTGGAGCTCCTTGACCTCGGCGGCGAACTCCGGGTCCTCCGCGGCCAGTTCGCGAGCGGTTTCCATGTCGTCGCCGTACCGCTTCCAGGCCCGGTACGCGGTGATGATCGGAGTCAGCTCGGCGTAGCGCTTGGAGAACCGGCGCGCGGTGGCCTGGTCGCCGTGGACCGCGGGGTCGGCGAGCCGCCGTTCGAGGTCGGCGTGTTCGCCGATGAGATCCTCGACCGCCTCGAACATCGTGTGTGCTCCTGGGATGGGACGGAGGGTGGGCTTCGGGACGCGAAAGGCGCCGGTCCGGCCGCTCGCGGGGAGCGGCCGGGCCCGGCCCCGACGGGGTCGCTACTTGCGGGCCGACCCGGCGCTCTTGCCGAAGCGCGCCTCGAAGCGGGCCACGCGGCCACCGGTGTCGAGGATCTTCTGCTTGCCGGTGTAGAAGGGGTGGCACTCGGAGCACATGTCGGCGCGGATGCTGCCCTCGCGGACGGTGCTGCGGGTGGTGAACGACGCGCCGCAGGTGCAGCTCACCTGGGTCTCGACGTACTCCGGGTGGATGTCGCGCTTCACGGTCTTCTCCTAAATCCTGGGAGGGCACCGGGTCGGCACGCGGGATGCGGGCCGTGAACCGGGGCCGACGCTCCAGTCTGCCAGGACTGGGCGCACGAGCCAAAACGGGGCGGGGGCCGCCGCTATTCCCGTTCCCCGGTCGTTCACCGCCGCCGTCACGGGCCGCGTACGGGCCGCGGCGCCGGGGCCGTCAGCCGCCCGTGTCACCGCCCGCGACGAGGGAGTCGCCGCCCTCGTCGCCGGGGTCCGGGATGGCGGACTCGGGCACCGGCTCGTCGCGCCGCAGGGCGGTCCACACCTGCCGGGACTCGCGCTTCAGGGGCGCCACGCGGTTGGGGTCGGCCGGGTCGCTGCCGACGGGCAGCGTGATCATCCGCACGTCGTCGGGGCGGATGCCCGCCAGGATGCGCGCGAGCCCGGTCAGCTCGGAGACGGACGCCAGGTCGGAGTCGGTGGTGACGGCCGAGGTGGCGGTGTCGGCGAGGTCGTAGAGCCGCTTGGGGTTGGTCGTCAGGTCGAGGGAGCCGACCTGCTCGGCCAGCGCCTTGACGAACGCCTGCTGCACCTCGATGCGGCTGAGGTCGCTGCCGTCCCCGAGCGCCTTGCGGGTGCGGACCAGGGCGAGGGACTGCTCGCCGTCCAGGGTGTGGGTGCCGGCCGGGAGGCTGAGGTGGCTGTCCTCGTCCTCGACGGCCCGCGTGGTGGTGACCTCGACGCCGCCGAGGGTGTCGATCAGCTCCGCGAAGCCCTCGAAGTCGACCTCGACGTAGTGATCCATGCGCAGGCCGGTCAGCTTCTCGACGGTCTTGACGGCGCAGACCGGGCCGCCGACCGTGTACGCCTCGTTGAACATGGCGCGGCGCTCGGCCGGGGCGGTGGAGCCGTCGGCGCGCTCGCACGCGGGGCGGGGCACGAGGGTGTCGCGCGGGATGGAGACGACGGTGGCGGCGTCCTGGGCCCCGTTGACGTGGACGACCATCGCGGTGTCGGCGCGGGCGCCGTCCTGGGCGTCGGGGCCGCCGTAGGCGCCGTTCCCGCCGGAGCGGGAGTCGGAGCCGAGGACGAGGATGTCGAGGGAGTCGCCCGGGGAGTCGGCGGGCCGGTCGCGGCCGAGGGCGGCGTCGATGTCGATGTGCGCGATGTTGCCGTCGAGCCTGAGGTAGAGCGCCCCGGCCCCGGCCCCGATCAGGGCCAGGACCGCGATCAGCGCGATGACCGCGGTCCGCAGCAGACGTGCGCGCCCCGAACGACGGGGCCGCGCCGCCCGTTCACCGTCCGGCAGGGGGCCCATTCACCCAGTGTGCCCCGTGATGTCCGGTTCCGCGCGGCGGCTCGTTCGGGCGGCTCGGGCCGCTGAGGCGGTCGCTCGGGGATCAGTCGCCGTTGCCCGGGGTGGGCGTCGTCTTCTGGATCTGGAGCAGGAACTCGGCGTTCGACTTGGTCTGCTTCATCTTGTCCAGCAGCAGCTCGATCGCCTGCTGCTGGTCCAGCGCGTGCAGCACCCGGCGGAGCTTCCAGACGATGGCCAGCTCGTCGCTGCCCATCAGGATCTCCTCCTTGCGGGTGCCGGAGGCGTCCACGTCCACGGCCGGGAAGATCCGCTTGTCGGCGAGCTTCCGGTCGAGCTTGAGCTCCATGTTGCCGGTGCCCTTGAACTCCTCGAAGATCACCTCGTCCATCCGGGAGCCGGTCTCGACCAGCGCGGTGGCGAGGATCGTCAGCGAGCCGCCGTCCTCGATGTTGCGGGCGGCGCCGAAGAACTTCTTCGGCGGGTAGAGCGCGGCGGAGTCGACACCACCGGACAGGATGCGGCCCGACGCCGGCGCGGCCAGGTTGTACGCGCGGCCGAGGCGGGTGATCGAGTCCAGCAGGACGACCACGTCGTGGCCGAGCTCCACGAGCCGCTTGGCGCGCTCGATGGCCAGCTCCGCGACCGTGGTGTGGTCCTCCGACGGCCGGTCGAAGGTCGAGGAGATGACCTCGCCCTTCACCGAGCGCTGCATGTCGGTGACCTCTTCCGGACGCTCGTCGACGAGGACGACCATCAGGTGGCACTCGGGGTTGTTGCGGGTGATGGCGTTGGCCACCGCCTGCATGATCATCGTCTTGCCGGTCTTCGGCGGGGCAACGATCAGCCCGCGCTGGCCCTTGCCGATCGGCGAGACCATGTCGATGATCCGCGGGGTCAGCGCGCCCGGGTCGTTCTCCAGCCGCAGCCGCTCCTGCGGGTACAGGGGCGTCAGCTTGTTGAACTCGGGGCGCCCGCGCCCGGATTCGGCGGCCATGCCGTTGACCGAGTCGAGGCGGACCAGCGCGTTGAACTTCTCGCGCCGCTCGCCCTCGCGGGGCTGGCGGACCGCGCCGGTGACGTGGTCGCCCTTGCGCAGACCGTTCTTGCGGACCTGGGCCAGCGAGACGTACACGTCGTTCGGACCGGGCAGGTAGCCGGAGGTGCGGACGAACGCGTAGTTGTCGAGGATGTCGAGGATGCCCGCGACCGGGATCAGGACGTCGTCCTCGGCCACCTGCGGCTCGCTGATCTCGTCGCGCCCGCGGCGTCCGCGGCGGTCGCGGTAGCGGCCACGGCGGCCTCGGCGGCCACCGTCGAAGTCGTCGTCCGGGCCGTTGTCGCGGTTGTCGCGGTTGTCGCGGGTGTCCCGGCCGTCGCGGCTGTCACGGCTGTCACGGTTGTCCCGCCCGCCGCGGCTGTCGCGGCCACCGCCGTCCCGGCCGCCGTTGTCACGGCCGTCGCGGGTGTCCCGGCCGCCGCGGCCCTCGCCCTTGCCGGTCTGGCCCTGGCCGCCGCCCTGGCCCTGCTGGCCCTGGGTCTGACCGCCGCCGTTCTTGCCGCCGCGGCGGTCGCGGTCCCGCTTGCCCTGCCGGTCGGACTGGCCCTCGCCGCCCTTGGCGGCGTCGCCGATGGCCGAGGCGTCCTGCGCGGCGTCGCCCTTGTCGGCGCGGTCGGCGCGGTCGGCACGGTCGGTCTTGTCCCGGTCGCCGGTCTCGGCGGGCGCGGCCTTGGTCTCGGCGGCCTGTCCCGGAATCTCGATCTGCTGCTGAGCGGCTTCCTCGCCGGTACGGGCCCGGGAGGTGGTGCGGCGCTTCGGCTTGTCGGCGGGCGCGGCCTCGGCCTGCGTGCCGTCGCCGTTCGCCGCCGGCGCGGCGTTCCCGCCGCCGGCGGCCTGCTTCTCCTTGATGACCTCGATCAGTTGGCTCTTGCGCATCCGCGCGGTGCCCCTGATCCCCAGCCTGGCGGCGACCTGCTGCAGCTCGGCGAGAACCATGCCGTCGAGGCCGGTACCCGAGCGCCGGCGCCGCGGCGCGGCGGTGGCGGCAGGAGCGTCCGTGGCGGACGCGGTGGCAGCACCGGCAGTCTTGTCGGCGGTGTCGGCACTCACGCCCATCAGATCGGTGGTGTCGCTCACGAAGGGTCCTTCCCTGGAGCGGACGTCGGCCTGTCTGGCTCGGCGACCGGTCGTGCTATCCGGCTGCGGCCCCGTGCGGGTGGCCGGCCGGTGCGGTAATCCCGCCCGCTCATCGCGCGGCGGAGGATCGTTTCACAGTGGTGGTGCGAGGGATTCGGAACCATCGCACCGGTTCCGGAGCGTGCGCTCGGCGCTACCAGGCAGGCTGCTCAGGCAGATGAGTGGAGGCTCCCGGAAGAAAAGGTGGTCCCAGGAGGTGGGACCCCGGAATTCCGCACGGCGCTCAGCGGAGCGGTACGTGCAGACTTGAGGTTAACACTACCGGATCCTGCCTTCATTCCCCCTCTCCTCGGTTCTTGCCCGATCGCCCTGTCGCGCAGCCGCGCGCCGCCGGCGACCGTGTCACTGACCGGCCCCGGTCAGCGGCAGGACGCACGTCCCGACCGTGTCCAGGGCGAGTCTGTTGGCCGTCCAGCCGTCGCCCGCCAGCCGGGCGATCTTGTCGGCCTCCCCGTCCTCCGCGAACGCCAGCACCGTGGGGCCCGCGCCGGAGATGACGGCGGGAACGCCGTCCGCCCGCAGCCGGTGGACCAGGTCCATCGACTCCGGCATCGCCGACGCCCGGTAGTCCTGGTGGAGGCGGTCCTCGGTGGCGGGAAGGAGCAGCTCGGGGCGCCGGGTCAGCGCCTCGACGAGCAGCGCGGCCCGGCCCGCGTTCGCCGCGGCGTCCACGTGCGGCACGGACTGCGGCAGCAGCCCGCGCGCGGTCTCGGTGGCCAGCGGGCGCGCGGGCACGAAGACGACGGGAACGACCGTCGCCGCCGGCTCCATCCGGATGGCCCGGACCGCGGCGCCCTCCCCCCAGGCCAGCGTGAAGCCGCCGAGAAGACATGCCGCGACGTTGTCCGGATGCCCCTCGATCTCCGCCGCGAGCTCCAGCAGCGCCGCGTCGTCGAGCCGGCTGTCCGCGCCGGTGGTCACGGCCCGGGCGGCGACGAGCCCCGCGCAGATCGCGGCCGACGAGGAGCCGAGGCCCCGGCCGTGCGGGATGCGGTTGGCGCAGACGACCTCCAGCCCGCGCGGCTGCCCGCCGAGCGCGTCGAAGGCGGTGCGCAGCGTGCGGACCAGGAGATTCCGCTCGTCCCGGGGCAGGGAGTCGGCGCCCTCACCGGCGATGTCCACGTGCAGCCCGGAGTCCGCCACGCGGACGACCACGTCGTCGTAGAGCCCCAGGGCCAGCCCGAGCGCGTCGAAACCGGGCCCGAGATTGGCGCTGGTCGCGGGGGTACGCACCCGTACGGCGGCGGCGCGGAAGGCGGGATGGGCCATCGCTCGATGACTCTCCTTGGTGAGATGTGCGGCATGTCCCCGCTGACGCGGGAGGCGAATACAGCGGCGTGCGCCCTGCCTCGCGGAGGTGACAGCGAGCAGGACACGGCGAGGGACGAATACCAGCCTATCGAAGGAAGGTTCACACGCGATACAGGGCCGACCGGTGTCGTTCCGCGCTTCGCGGGCCCGGACGGCGGCACGAGACACCTCCCCCCGCCAGGGGACACGCCACCGGGGCCTCTTTCGGTTCCCGGCCGCGGCCACGCCTCCGCCCCGCGCCCGGCTCGCACGCGGCGGGCGGACCAGGCCGGGCCCGTCGGCACGGGCGGCGCTCAACAGCTCCGGGACGCAGCCGGGGCCCGACGGGTGCGGGCCGCCCCGACGGACGCGGCCACGACCGGGGTCGTGCCCGTGCCGCGTCCGCCCAGGGCCCGTACGTCCCGGGCCGGGCGTGCGTCTGTCTCAGGCCAGGCCGAGACGGGCGGCGGCCGCCGCCGCGTCCACGGGGACCGTTTCGGGGCGGGGGGCGCCGGAGACGGCCCAGTCGGGGTCCTTCAGGCCGTTGCCCGTCACCGTGCAGACGATCCGCTGGCCCCGGTCGACCTTGCCCTCCTCGGCCGCCTTGAGCAGACCGGCGACCGAGGCCGCCGACGACGGCTCCACGAAGACGCCCTCCTGCGCGGCCAACAGCCGGTAGGCGGCCAGAATCTGGCGGTCCGTCACCTCGTCGATGTGCCCGCCCGACTCGTCGCGGGCGCGCTCGGCGGCGGACCACGACGCCGGGTTGCCGATGCGGATCGCGGTGGCGATGGTGGACGGGTCCTTCACCGGCTCGCCGCGCACGATCGGCGCCGAGCCCGACGCCTGGTACCCCCACATGCGCGGCGTGCGCGTGGCCGGGCCGTCGGCGGCGTACTCGCCGTACCCCTTCCAGTACGCCGTGATGTTCCCCGCGTTGCCCACCGGCAGCACGTGGATGTCCGGGGCGTCGCCGAGCATGTCGACGACCTCGAACGCGGCGGTCTTCTGGCCCTCGATCCGCACCGGGTTCACCGAGTTGACCAGCGCCACCGGGTACTTCTCGGCGAGGCCGCGGGCCAGCGTCAGGCAGTCGTCGAAGTTCCCGTCGACCTGGAGGATCCGCGAGCCGTGGACCAGCGCCTGGCCCATCTTGCCCAGCGCGATCTTGCCCTGCGGCACCAGCACGGCGCACACCATCCCGGCCCGCACCGCGTATGCGGCGGCCGAGGCCGAGGTGTTGCCCGTCGAGGCGCAGATGACCGCGCGGGCGCCCTCCTCCTTGGCGCGCGAGATCGCCAGCGTCATCCCCCGGTCCTTGAACGAACCGGTCGGGTTGGCGCCCTCGACCTTGAGATGAACGTCACACCCCGTGCGCTCCGAGAGCACCTGGGCCCGCACGAGCGGAGTGCCACCCTCGCGCAGCGACACGACGGGCGTCTCGGGCGTCACCGGAAGCCGGTCCCGGTACTCCTCGATCACCCCGCGCCACTGGCGGCTGGTGGTGGTGGCAGACATGACGGGTGCCTCCATGGCAGTGCTCCCTATTCCCCTTCGACCCGCATGGTGCTGGCGACACCGTGCACGGTATCCAGTCTGCGCAACGCCTCGACCGTCGCGCTCAGCGCGGCGTCGGAGGCCCGGTGCGTGACGACGACGAGCTGGGCCTCGCCGTCCTTCCCGGTCTGCCGGACGGTGTCGATGGACACGCCGTGATCGGCGAAGACCATGGCGCACTGCGCGAGCACGCCGGGCTTGTCCACCACGTCCAGGCTGATGTGGTACCGCGTGACGACCTCGCCCATCGGGCTCACCGGGAGCCGCGCGTACGCCGACTCCCCCGGGCCGCGGCCCCCGCCGAGCTTGTTGCGGCAGGCGGCGACGAGGTCGCCCAGCACCGCCGAGGCGGTCGGCGCGCCGCCCGCGCCCGGCCCGTAGAACATGAGCTGGCCGGCGGCGTCGGCCTCGACGAAGACCGCGTTGTACGCCTCGCGGACCGACGCCAGCGGGTGCGTCAGCGGGATCATCGCGGGGTGCACCCGCGCGGTCACCGAGCGTCCGTCCTCGGCGCGCTCGCAGATGGCCAGCAGCTTGACGGTGCAGCCCATCTGCCGCGCCGAGGCGATGTCGGCGGCGGTGACCTCGGTGATGCCCTCGCGGTGCACGTCGTCGAGACGGACGCGGGTGTGGAACGCGATCCCGGCGAGGATCGCGGCCTTGGCGGCGGCGTCGAAGCCCTCGACGTCGGCGGTCGGGTCCGCCTCGGCGTACCCGAGGGCCGTCGCCTCCTCCAGGGCCTCGCCGTAGCCGGCGCCGCTGGACTCCATGCGGTCGAGGATGAAGTTCGTGGTGCCGTTGACGATGCCGAGGACCCGGTTGACCTCGTCCCCGGCGAGCGACTCGCGCAGCGGGCGCAGCAGCGGGATCGCCCCGGCGACGGACGCCTCGAAGTACAGGTCGGCCGCGTGCTTGCCGGCGGCGGCGTGCAGGGCCGGGCCGTCCTCGGCCAGCAGCGCCTTGTTCGCCGTGACGACGCTGGCGCCGTTCTCGAAGGCGGCGTTGATCAGCGCGCGGGCGGGCTCGATGCCGCCGATCAGCTCCACGACGACGTCGATGTCGCCGCGCGCGACCAGCCCGGCGGCGTCCGTGGTGATCAGCTCGGGCGCCACCGTTCCGCGCGCCTTGCCGGGGCGCCGCACGGCCACCCCGGCCAGCTCGACGGGCGCGCCGATGCGGGCCGCGAGGTCGTCGGCGTGCGCCGTCATGAGGCGGGCCACCTGCGAGCCGACCACTCCGCAGCCGAGCAGGGCCACCTTCAGCGGACGAGTGCGCACCATTCGACCTCGCCTTTCGACGTCACTCAGGGACTACCAGTCTCACGCACATACGAAGAAACGTCCGCTACACGTTCAGTATGCGGACGGGCTTCCTCAGCCGACGTCCAGTCGCAGCAAATCCTCCTCGGTCTCGCGGCGGACGAGGACCCGGGCGGTGCCGTGGGCGACGGCGATCACGGGCGGGCGGGGCGTGTGGTTGTAATTGCTGGCCATGGAGCGGCAGTACGCGCCGGTGGCGGGCACGGCGAGCAGGTCGCCGGGGGCGGTGTCGGCCGGGAGCCAGGCGTCGCGGACCACGATGTCGCCGCTCTCGCAGTGCTTGCCGACGACGCGGGCGAGCATCGGCTCGGCGCCGGAGGCGCGGGAGGCGAGGGTCACGGAGTACTCGGCGTCGTAGAGCGCGGTCCTGATGTTGTCCGACATGCCGCCGTCGACGCTGACGTAGGTGCGCAGGCCGGCCAGCGGCTTGACCGTCCCCACCTCGTAGAGGGTGAACGCGGTCGGCCCGGCGATCGCCCGGCCCGGCTCGACGGACAGCCGCGGCGCGCCCAGAGCGGCGGCGCCGCATTCGCGGGCGACGATCTCGCGCAGCGCGGTGGCGATCTCGTGCGGCTCGCGCGGGTCGTCGGCGGGGATGTAGGCGATGCCGTGGCCGCCGCCGAGGTCGAGTTCGGGCAGCTCGACGCCGTGCTCGTCGCGCACCGCCGCCAGCAGGGCGACCAGGCGGCGGGCCGACACCTCGAACCCGGCGAGGTCGAAGATCTGCGAGCCGATGTGCGAGTGCAGCCCGGCGAGGGTGAGGCTCCGCTGCGCCAGGACGCGGCGGACGGCCTCGGCGGCGGTGCCGTCGGCGAGGGCGAGCCCGAACTTCTGGTCCTCGTGGGCGGTGGCGATGAACTCGTGGGTGTGCGCCTCGACGCCGACCGTGACGCGGATCATGACGCGCTGCCGGACGCCGTGCCGGGCCGCCGCGGCGGCGACGCGGTCGATCTCCTGGAGCGAGTCGACGACGATCCGGCCGACGCCCGCCGCGACGGCGCGGTCGATCTCGTCGGCCGACTTGTTGTTGCCGTGCAGGGCGAGGCGCTCGGGCGGCATGCCGGCGGCGAGCGCGGTGGTGAGCTCGCCGCCGCTGCAGACGTCGAGGTTGAGCCCCTCCTCGCGCAGCCAGCGGACGACGGCCCGCGACAGGAACGCCTTGCCCGCGTAGAAGACGTCCGCGTCGTTCCCGGACGCCTCGTTCCCGAACGCGTCGCGCCAGGCGCGGCAGCGGGCGCGGAAGTCCTCCTCGTCCAGCACGTAGGCCGGGGTGCCGAACTCGCGCGCCAGTTCGGCCACGCCGATCCCGCCGACGGTGAGCGCGCCGTCGGCGCCGCGCCGGACGGTGCGCGCCCAGACCTTGGGCACCAGCGCGTTGAGATCGGCGGGCGGCGCGGCGTAGTGCCCCTCGGGCAGCACGTCGGCGTGCCGGGGCCCGGCGGGATGAGCGGAACGGCTCATGGTTCGTGTCTCTCTTGTCGTGCCGGTGGTGCGGGCGTCCTACAGGTGGTCGGGGGCGGAGACGCCGATGCGCGCGAGTCCGTGCGCGAGGGTGACCGCGGTGGCGTGGGCGAGGGCGAGCCGGGCCCGGTGGCCCGCGCCGGGCTCCTCGTCCCCGACGGGGAGCGCGGACCGTTCCCGTTCCGTGGCGAGGAAGGCGTCGGCGATCAGGAGGAGCCGCCGGGGCGTCCGTTCGCCGCCGGTGACCTGCTCGCCGAGGGCGGCGAGGAGCGCCCGTTCGGCGGGGTGGTCCAGCGGGGCGGCGCCGGGCTCGGGCGCGATCCCGAGCGCCCGGCCGCCGCGCAGCAGCGCACGGGCGCGGGCGTGGGCGTAGCGGACGCGGAAGAGGGGGTTCTCGTCGCGCTGCACGAGCGACACCGGTCCGCCGGCGGCCTCGGCCCAGCGGGCGGCGTCGCGGGCGGGGTCCTCGGGCGGCGTCGCGGGCGCGGGCCCGGTGACGATCTCGCGGAGCAGGTCCCCCTGGTGGCCGTCGTCGAGCGCGATGACGAGGAAGCCGCCGTCCGCGACGTCGACCGCCCCGACCCCCGGCACGGCCCGCAACCGCTCCCGGATCCGGCCGGCCAGCTCGGCGGCGGACGCCCGCTCCTCCCGGGCCAGCCGCAGCGCGATCGCGGTCGCCCAGACCCCGTCCCCACGTGGTCGCAATTGCACACGGTCGGGCAACGGGCCGACTACGCCCAGCGCACGCGCGGCGTCCAGCACGGCGCGGGAGAGCTGGGCGGGGGTCACGGAGCCAGCGTACGAGGCTCCGCCAGGGTGACGGCGGGTGGCCGTCCCTCGTCGCAGAGCCGCCGCACGAGCCGGACCAGCTCCGACGGCTCGAAGGGCTTGGCGAGCACGGCGTCGACACCGCCGTCGCCGCACGGCAGGTCCCGGACGAGGACGCTGGCGGAGACGAGAAGCAACGGAATGTCCGCCGTGCGCGGATCGTGCCGCAGCCTGGCCACGGTCCGCAGCCCGTCGAGCCGGGGCATGGCGAGGTCGAGCGTGATCACGTCGGGCTGGAAGAGGAGCACGGCCTCCAGGCACTCGGCGCCATCGGACGCGGTCGAGACCTCGAAGCCGTCGAGCTCGAGATTCACTCTGATCAACTGCCGGATGACCTGGCTGTCGTCTACGACAAGGACCCGGCCGGGAGCGCCTGGCACACACCAAGAGTAAGCATGCCGCGGACCCCACGTCCGGCACTTTCGCAAAGAAGTACCCGGTAGTAGCGTCACCCGCACCCACGTGCGGAAAGCGAGGTGCGGGACACCTCCCCCAAGCTGGTAGGGTTCTACCCGTCACCGCACTGCGGAACGACAACCGCCCCCGTAGCTCAGGGGATAGAGCAACGGCCTCCGGAGCCGTGTGCGCAGGTTCGAATCCTGCCGGGGGCACCAGTGAGAGACTGTCGCAAGGTGCCTGTGACCAGCTAAGACGTAGCGAGAGGGTGCGGCAGTCAGTAAGACTGACTGCCGCACCCTCTCTCGCTGTCACTCGGCACCTACGGGCCATTCGCGGGCCACTGCCGTTACGGGCCGTCCCCCTCGTTCGCCAGAGCCGCAGCGATCTTCGCGTTCGCCGCCGACAGCACGCATGGGTCGTCAACAGGGACGCGCGCCGACACCGCTGTCAGCGGGTCATTGGGTGACCGAGTAGGAGTGGGCGCCGCCATGTAGCCGTCTGGGCGGACAGCGTGGAGCCGGAGATGTGCGGGGTCATGCCGGGTGCGGCATGGTGCGCCGAGGGTGGCGGCGGGAACCGGCCGCGGATACCAGACATCGCCCGCCCAGCCGCCAACTGCCCGCTGCGCAGGGCGCGGTCGACGGCGCCTTGGTCGGCGATTCGCGCCCGTGCCGTGTTGATCAGGTACCCGCCGCGCTTCATCGTGGACAGCAGCACCGCGACGGCTTCGGATGGTGTCCAGGCGGGAGGTCAGCCCGACACCACGACGACGCGCACGGGAAACGACGAGCTGGGGTCGTTCAGATCGGTCTCGAAGCCCGCAGGATTTTCGATCCGGCGTTCAGGATCGTAGATCAGAGCGAATAGCCCTTCGACACCATCATGCCGCTGATACCCGAAGATATCACTGACAAGTTGATCTCTGACCTGTGTGCGCCTCAACGAGCGGTTCATCATTTTTGCCTCGACTGCGATCTTTTCTCTTCTGAGAAGAAAATCGATTCGGTAGGAGCCGCCGGCGCGACTCGGAGTGGTCTCCTCAGGTTGCACATCTTCGAAGTGGAGAATCAGGAGTGCATGGAGCATGCGCTGGAGATCGTATTCGTCTGCCACAGGCAGGCCGGGTCGGCCACGCAGTGTACGTCCCAGGACACCGATCGCCATCGGCAGTCGACGCGATACCGTGGTCAAGAGCTCGAAGGGATCGACAGCACGCTCTTCAAGCGCCACCCGCCTCAGAAGCACCGTCAGGATATGTCTCTGCTCCTGAAAAGGCTCGAGGAAGCATTTCTCAAACGGATATTGCCACGGCCCATGATTCTTCAGATATTTGGGCACCTTGTCATACAGAGACCATTTCTTTCGTGGTTCGTGCACAAATTGCCTGATCCGGGGCCTCGTGAGGCTGCCCTCATATTGCTCACGGAATCGGGAACTCAATCCTTCGGGGAGAACGAAGAGCGCTTCTTCGTACCACTGACGGTACCTCTTCTGGAGGTCGTGGTCATACCCCTCCTCGGCGGCGCTGCCGCTCTGCGCTTGCCGGGCGAGCTCTTCGATATTTTCTGCCTCCCGAAGGAGCGGTCGAATGGCATTCTGCTCTGGCATATCAGGAGGCGCCTTCCTGCTATGGGGCAAGCTGTCGCACAACGAGGGGAGAGCTCCTCGCAGTCGAGTCCGGGCATCTCCGGGGTCGACCACCTCAACGCGAGTCGACACGGCCTTACCCTAGATCACGGCACTGACAACACGTTCGGAGGTCGTACCCAAGTGTGGGGATTGTCTGGAGCTGGCCCCCTCCCCGGCAGGCTACGGAAACTGCTGCGACCCACGCTGACGCTCGCCTCCTGCAACTGCCCACCTGGCAGACCCATGAGCGCCATGTCTGGCTCACGCCAGAGAGATCAGCATTGTTCACCGTGATGGTCGAGGAACTGCCCGTACTGGTGCATGACTCAGCCCCAGCACGTCTGCCGCTTGTACCAGAGCGGCGGAGACATGCGGGGGCCAAGTGCTGGAAGGCTGCGGCGTCGCGGCCTCGATCGTCGGGACTTCGGCGTCAGGGCATCGAGGGCGAGCGACAGGGCAGGTCCGGTGACGCTTGGAGGCCGGTGTCCTGCATCAGTTCGGTGGTGAGGCCGGCGACGATCAGCGTGGCGAGGAAGCGCGCGCCGACCGGGCGGACGTGGCCGAGTTGGACGACGCCATCGCCGTTGACGGTCACGTCGGCCATCAGTCCGGGGAAGACCTCTTCGAGGTCCAGGGCGCGGAGTTGTTCCGCCAGGGCGCTCGCGGCCTTGTGGGCGTCTGCCCGGCCTCGTACGTAGGGCACGTCGGAGGCCAGGTGAGTGGCGCTGCTCGCGCACACTCCTCGTGTGTCGGTCATCTCGGCATCGCTCCCGCTCATTTCGCGTCGTGCGGTTCGGAGTCGTCCTGTCGGCCGGCTTCCTGAAGGCTGGGCGAGGCGGAGATCGCCAGGCGCAGCAGTTCGGCAAGCCGTTGGGCTGTTTCTGGTGAGATGCGGCCGAGGTCGATCATTCCTTGGCCGAAGGCGTTGAGGTCGGCCCGCAGGTACGGGAATTCGCGGTCAAGGCGGGCGGTGATGAGCACGTCTCGCAGAGCCGCTACCGCGTCCCGAGCCGCATACCATTCCCGGCTGTTGATCGGTGACCAGTTCGCCGCGTCGGGGAACTCTTCCTCGTCACCGCTCATGTCCGTGTCCTTCCGCGGAGCGGGCGTAGGTCTCCCCGTAGCGGTCCGCGCTGCGGACCAGTTCGGAGGCGGCGACGAGCATGGCGGCCAGCGCCGCGACCCGGGACACGGTTCCCTCCGTCTGGCGAGCTGGCGCGCGCAGCCATGTGTAGCGGTCTCCGCTCAGCGGCATCGGTCCGGGGACGACGACCAAGGAGCCGTCCGCGAGGTACCGGTACTCCGGCGTCGTCTCCTTCGCCTCATCGACCAGCATCCGGCCGAACCGCTCGCGCGATCCGACCGGGAGGAAGAAGCCGATCTGCTGGGCGGACCAGTCGGCCATGACGGGGCCGACGGGCATGTTGTGCCGTTCGAGCTGATCGAACGTCTCGACGCCGACGCGCTGTTCCAGTGCCACCACGTCGAACGTCCGCCCCGTGGGGATGGCATACGGCCGGCGCGGGTCGTCCCCCCATACCTCCCGGCATCGGTCGGGCAAGTCCGCCGCAGCAGCGAGCCATTCGAGGCCCCGCCGAGTCACCATCTGCACCGGATATCTCCTCGGTCGCCGTCCGGTCCGGGCATCCGGACGGATGCCGTGAGACCAGACTCGTCGCGCCAGGTCAGCGGCGGGAGATGACGCCGGGGGACGGGGGATGACGAGGACATGGGCAGCGCGTCATCCCCCGTCACCAGCCCGAGTCGGGCGAAGGTTCGCTGATTTCCGTTCCTTGCCGCCCACTGACTCCGTAGAGTCGGAGAAAGCGGAGGTCAGAGCGCTCGGCGAGGGAGGTGAGGAGTGGTGGAGACAGCTCAGCAGCCAACCGGCGAGAGTCTGCGCAACGCCCGCAAGGCCCGTGGCTGGGGCCAGGCACGGCTCATCCGTGAACTGCGGCGGGCCGCCGAACAGCAGGGCCAGGCGCTACCCACCGACGCCAGCGTCAAGCGTCGCATCGCCAGTTGGGAGAACGGGCACAGCGTCCCGGACGAGTTCTACGGGCCGCTGCTTGCCAAGGCTCTTGCCATGAGTGGCGCGGAACTCGGTCTCAACCATCTCACGGGCCACGACGCGGAGTTGCTGGACGCCAGCTATCCGCCCACCTCCGAGGCGGCCGTCAATGCGGTCAGCCAACTGTGGCGGGCCGACCTCAACAGCTACGAGCCGTTGCTTCGGTCGCAGCCGTCCGAGCCGGCGTGGCACGAGGCGTCGCTCAGGTGGCTGGTCGCTCCCGAGCCGTCCGAGCTGCCGTCCGGGGCCAAGGCTGCCGCGCGGGCCGGGCTGGCGGATGTGGCCGCCGTGAAGACGACCACCGACATGTTCGCCAAGCTGGACGACCGGTTCGGCGGAGACCACGCCCGGCACTCCCTCATTCACTATCTGGCTCGCGATGTGGCGCCGCTGCTGAGCGGGCAGTACAAGGAAGCCGTCGGCCGGGCGTTGTTCTCCACCGTCGCGGAGTCGACACTGCTGGCCGGCTGGATGTCCTACGACGCCTGCCAGCACGGCCTTGCGCAGCGCTACTTCCTCCAGGCTCTCCGGCTCGCCCAGGACGGGGCCGACCGCCGCCTTGCCGGAAGCATCCTCTCGGCCATGAGCCACCAGGCCACCTTCCTCGGCCGGTACACCGAGGCCGCCACCTTGGCCCGCGCCGCACGGATGGGTATCTCGGGCGTCGCGACTCCCACTCTCATGGCCCAGTTCCACGCCATGGAGGCCCGCGCACTGGCCCGCACGGGCGATGTTCGGGCCTGTGAGTTGGCCCTTGCCGAGGCGACGAAGGCGCTGGAGAGCCGCAATACCGGTGACGAGCCCGAGTGGATCACGTACTTCGACGAAGCCGAGCTGGCCGCCGAGGCCGCCCACTGCTTCCGTGACGTCAACAGCGCGCGCCAGGCCGTCGCCCACGCCGAGAACGCCATGAGCGGCAGCCATGTCCGCAGTGACTTCTTCGCCACGATGGTCCTCGCGGACGCCCATCTCCGAGCGGGCGACGTTGATGAGGCGTGCCGGGTCGCGCTCGATGCGTTGGACCTTGGCGAACAGCTCAAGTCCGCTCGCTGCGTCAGCTACCTGGCCGAGTTCCGCCGGCACCTTGCCGGAATGAGCCATAGTGCTGCGACCCGTGACTTCTATGCCCAGGCGGGCGACCATCGGCTCTGGATCGCCACCGATGTCGGCTCAAGCCCGTAAGGACGGCTAGAACGGTTGCCAGTCGAGGCGACTGCCGCCGGACCGCAAAGCCTGAAGGCGACGAGCGAACTCCTCGCGTGCCCTCGGGTCGCCTGAAGTTCGAGTCCCGAGCCAGAGCGTCATCATCAGCTCGCGCACATCCGCGAGGGCAGGGTAGCCGGGCCAGTTCATCAGGTCGAAGCCGTAGTGATGGACGAACGACTCGTACTCGGCTTTCGAGTGCCAGCCATACCGCTCGTAGTACATCGAGGTCAGGACGAGATCCCACTCCCGGGGGGCCAGCGAGAAGCCGTCGAGGTCGATCAGGAGGGCATGGCCGTCCCGGTGGCGGATGGCGTTGCCGACGTTCGCGTCCCCGTGGATCATTCCGAAGGGGAGCACGAAGTCAAGTCGGTCGTACTCCTTCTGGAGCTTGGCGGCCCGCTGGTCGAGGAAGTGCCGGTCGTCCTCGGGTATGCCGTCGAGCGCCTGAAGGGCGTCACGAACCTTGGCGAACGGATCGAAGTACGGCAGCTTCAGCGACTCCGGCTCCTCAAGCCAGTGAAGTCGCTTCAGAAGGTCCGCCAGCTCGTCCAGCCGCGCGTACTCCACGCGATCCTGAGCGTTCTCCCAACAGGTCACCACGCGACCCCCGAACACGGCCGGCTGCCGGACACCGGGCAGGACTCGCGCCGCCGGGAAGCGCTCGCTCTCCAGCCACCGCGCCACCCGGACGGCCCGCTCCATCTCCTCTGCGGCCTCCGGGTCCTGCGCGATCCGCACGATCACCGACGACGACGCGAGCCGGAACACAGCGTTCGATCCGAGCCGCAGCAGCTCGGCCCCGGCGGGGTCCAGGCCGGCGGCGCGGCACGCGTCCGAGAGAACGGCCCGCGCCGTCTCCTCGGTGAACCCCAACGCCATGCGCCGCACCTCCCGGACTGCGTAATCCCCTCCGACGCTACTCCCCCAGCCTGCCCGGCCACAGGGCCACCCACGGCGCATTCGTGGCGTGGCACCGTTCTGACCGCCTGAGAATGGGCCTCTGAGCAGGGCAAACGCGGCAAGCATCGTCGGCCTCCGGAGCCGTGTGCGCAGGTTCGAATCCTGCCGGGGGCACCCTGCATGAGGTGCCCAGCGCCCCGCGACCAGCGAGAACGCTGTGTCCGGGGCGTTCGTGTGTGCGTCCGGATCGCCGGGAGTGGATCGGAGTCCATTCCCACCGGCGACCAGTCCGCAGGACGTCCCATCGTCCACCACCCCCGCAGCCCCGTCCTGATCAGCGTCATCAGGTGCGACAGAGGGCCACGGCCGGCAGGGGTGCTTTGCGCGGAGTCGGGCCGGTTCCACTCGGGTACAGCGCGCGGACGTCAGTTCGCGGTGGGTCCGGCCAGGCGCCCCGCGGCTCCCTCGCGCGGCACGGCTCATCTCGTCCCGTGTGGGGGTGGGTTGGCGGTGGGGATGGGTTGTTCGGCCCAGATGTGCTTCCCGTGGGCGGTGTGGCGGGTGCCCCAGCGCTGAGCCATGGTGGTGACGAGTCGCAGCCCACGTCCGCCTTCGTCCATCAGGGCGGGGTGGCGGATGTGGGGGGTGGTGAGGCTGCCGTCGGAGACCTCGCAGATCAGGGTGCGGCTGCGCAGCAGGCGCAGCCCGATCGGTCCCGTGGCGTGACGGATGACGTTGCCCACCAACTCGCTCACGATCAGCTCCGTGGTCATCTCCAGCTCCTCCAGCTCCCACGCGGCGAGCTGTTCGCGGATGTGCCGACGGGCCTCGCGGGCGGCGACGGGGTCATCGGGCAGCGGCCAGGAGGCGACGTTCTCCGGCGCCAACCGGTGGGTCCGGGCGATCAGCAGGGCGGCGTCGTCGTTGCCGCGCCGGTCACCGAGCAGTTCCCGGGTCACCGTGTCGCACAGTGCGTCCGGGTCGTCGGTGCTCCCCTGGTCGAGCAGGCGGGCCAGGCGGTGCCTGCCATGGCCGAGGTCATGGTGGAAGGAGCTGACCAGGCCGTCGGTGTAGAGGGCCAGCAGGCTGCCGTCGGGCAGGTGGGTCTCGACCGTCGCCAGGGGAGGTGCCGCCACGCCGAGAGGGGGATCGGGGATGTGGGTCGGGAAGGTGGTGGTGCCGCCGGGCCGCACGACGGCCGGGGAGGGGTGGCCGGCACTGGCGTAGGAGAAACCGCCGGAGACCGGGTCGTAGATGCCGTACATGCAGGTGGCGAACCGGTCCCCGCCCAGTTCGGTGACGATGTCGTTGAGGCGGGCGAGGAGTTCGTCGGGAGGCAGTTCCAGGTCGGCGAGGGTGCGGACGGCGGTGCGCAGCCGTCCCATGATCGCGGCCTCCGCCATGCCGTGGCCCATCACGTCCCCCACGACCAGGGCGACACGGTCGGAGGAGAGCGGGATGACGTCGTACCAGTCGCCGCCCACCTCGGTGGCGGCCCCGGCCGGCAGGTAGCGGGCCGCCGCCGTCACCGCGGGGAGTGAGGGCAGCTCCTGTGGCAGGAGCGCTCGTTGGAGTTCGCGGGCGCGGGTGGTGGCCTCGTCGAAGAGACCGGCGCGTTCCAGCCCCTGAGCGATCAGTCCGCTGAGGGCGGTCAGCAGTGCCCGCTCGTCGTCCGCCAGCCGACGGGGTCGGCCGAAGGACACGACGGCGGCGCCGATGTCGCGGCCGGAGACCGTCAGCGGAAGGAAGGCCCAGGCCTGTTTGCCGCTGGCGGCGGCCAGTTCCGCGGTTTCCGGGTAGCGGGCGGTGTACGCGTCGGTGGACTCGATGAACTGCGGGGTGCGGGTACGCAGGGCCTGGCCCAGAGGAGTGGTGACCGCGGCCGACAGGCCGTGGACATGGTCGCGGAACGCGTGGTCGTAGCCGACCAAACCGACGACGTCGAGCCGGTCCTTGTCCAGGGAGAAGACCGCCAGTCCGGTGGCGCCGAACGCGGGCAGCACACTGTCGGCCACCGCGTCGACGACGTTCGCGACGGTGACGGCTTCCGCCAGGTGGTGGGTCAGCCGCCCGATGAGCCGGGCGCGTTCGGCCGCGGACCGTTGTTCGGCCTCGCGCCGCCGCCGCTCGGTGATGTCGATGATGTACAGCGTCAGGCCCCCGCCGGGGACCGGCACCAGACGCAGGTGGTACCAGCGGTCGCTGTCCGGCCACCGCACATCGAGCCCGCCCGGCTTCCCCTCGGCCGTGGCCCGCCGGGCCCGTTCCTCCAGACCGGGCACCGAGCCGATGACCGGCACCTCCCACAGCGTCCGGCCGATCAAGCCGGGCGCGGAACCCAGCAGCTTCTCCGCCGTCACATTGACGAACTCGATCCGCCAGTTGTCGTTCACCGACAGGAAGCCGTCACTCATGTGCCGCAGCGCCCGGCCCACCGACTCGGTGGCGGCATGCGTCTGCGTGGTGTCCCACACGGTGCCCACCAGGCGCGCCGGCTCGCCGTCCTCGCCCAGCACCACCCCGCGCCGCGCCCGGACCCAGCCGTACGTGCCGTCCGAACGCCGCAGCCGGAACTCGTACTCCAGCGGAGTGCGCGACCGGATCGCCCGGTCCGTCATGGACATCATCCACGGCAGATCGTCCGGATGGATCCGGTCCACCCAGGTCCCGATGTGCCGGTCGAAGCCCTCGGGGTCGATGCCCACCTCCTGCAGCAGCATGTCGTCCACGGCCAGATCCCCGGTACGCAGATCCCAGTCCCAGGTCCCGACGCCCGCGGTCCGCAGCGCCCGCGCCCGCCCCGGGGCCGGGTCCGGCGGCTCCAGCAGTGTCGGTGACACGCCTTCCGCCTCGTCGGGGAACAGCCGCAGCCGCCGCGCCGCCCAGCCGGCCACCTCCTCGAAGAACGCCCGCTGCGCTTCGTCCGGCTGCCCGGCCGACGGTGACGTCAGCACGGAGAGCGCGCCCAGCGGTCCCTCCGGCCCCGGCAGCGCCGCCGCCGCGATCCCCGTGCCCTCGGGCACACCCGTCAGCCGTGAGACGGCGGACTCGTGCCCGAACCCCGGCTCCGGCGGCTCGACGGTGGACCGCCACACGCACCCGCCCTCCCGGAAGACCGTCGCGGGGGCGGCTGAGCCATCGGCGGAGATGTCCCGCCACGGGTTGGTGAAGACCTGGGGCAGCCCGCAGGTCGTGACCAGGCGCAGGACGCGGATGGTTCGCGCGCCGTACAGGTGCACCATTCCGCCCAGCCCGTCCAGCTCGCCGCCGGCGTGGTACAGCGCCGCCAGCAGCACTTCGCGGTCGTTCTGCTCCTCCTCCTGGGCCCTCAGCACGTGAAGCCGCTCGCCCGGGGACAGCGCACGGCCCCGAGGCGAGTCATCGTCGCGGTTGGCACCCACGGCCGTCTCTCCGTCCTCCAGCCCGACCCGGCCACCGGCGTGGACTCGACATCTGCGACAAAATAGCTGAACCGACTATAGGCACGACGAAGGCCATCAGCCCGCGGGCCGACCGCCGAACGAGTGGCGTACGAGTCCCCGGGGATCCGCCTGACGGCCTTGGCCGTGGCGGCGCGCCGCGCGCATTGATCCAGGTGATCGGACACCGGGGCGCGGGCGTCGTCGTGGCGGACACCGAGCAGGGCTTGCCGCCGGGGCCGACCGAGGACACGCGTGACGTCGGGGGCTGGTGCCGGGGCGCGCCGGCATCGGACTTCGGTCTCGGGCGTCTCCGGCGAGTCGTGTGGCCGCGCGCGGCGGCCCCGCGGGCGCGCGTGCGTCGCGGGGCCGTTCGGGGGGTGTGGGTCAGGCGCGGGTCGTCGTCTTGCCACGGGTGCGGACGAGGGGACGGCGTTGAGCAGGAGGCCGAGTACGGCGACGGCGGTGACCAGGTTGATGCCGGGCCGGTAGGGGCCGACGTCGGCGCTGCCGGCCGTGGCGTTCGTGATCAGCGCGTGAGCTGTGTCCGGGGTCTTCTCGCGTGCGCGGGCGGATGCGGCCCCCCTGGGCTCACCATGGGATGGTGTCGTTGAGGGAGTGTGGTCCGCGGAAGGTGCCGGTGGGGCCGTCGGGGGGGATCGTCGCGAGCAGGACGGGGACAACCGCGCCTTCGGCTGTGGTGCGGTTGCCTCGGGGGAAGGTCGCTTCGGCGTTCTGGTCGGTGGGCACCAGGCCCGGACTGGCGGCGTTGACCTTGATGCCGTCGGCGTGGAGGGCCTTGGCGTAGATCACGGTCAGGGCGTTGAGCGCGGCCTTGGACGAGCTGTACGCGAGGAAGCCCTGAGCCGGGAGAGGGCTGTCCGGGGCACTCAGCAGGGTGAGCGACCCGAGTCCGCTGGACATGTTGACGATCCGGGGGTTGGGCGAACGGCGCAGCAGCGGCAGGCAGGCCGATGTCACCGTGACGACGCCGAAGACGTTGACCTCGTACACCTCGCGAAGCCGCGCGGCGGTGATGTCGGCGGTCGGGACGCCCCACTCGGTCATGATTCCGGCGTTGTTGACCAGCACGTCCAGCCGGCCGGTCGCGGTCTCGACCGTCTTGACGGCCGCCTCCACGGATGCCGCGTCGCTGACGTCGAGGGGGACGAACCGGATGTCCAGCCCGTTGTGGCGCCCGCCCGAGTCGGCGGCGGCTCCCGGCTCGTTCGTCAACTCCTCGACGGCCGCGTGGCCGCGCTCCGCGTCGCGGGCGCCGAGGTAAACGGTGTACCCCAACTCGGCCAGCCGGCGGACCACTTCCCGGCCGATGCCCTTGTTGCCGCCGGTGACGAGTGCGACGTCGTTCACGTTCCTCATGCCTTCCACTTCAGCCGACGCGGCGCCGGAAGGGAAAGACCGATCCGGTACCGCCCCATACCCTGGCGGTATGCCGGAGCCGGAGATCCGCGAGCTGCGCTACTTCTGCGCCGTCGCCGAGGACTTGAACATCACCCGTGCGGCAGGACGACTGGGCGTCGCGCAGCCGCCGCTGTCCCGGGCCATGCGCCGCCTGGAACGCCGGCTCGGTGTCGCCCTCTTCGACCGCACCGGACACCGGCTGGCGCTGACCCAGGCCGGCCACGTTCTCCTGAAGGAGGCGACGGGCGTCCTCGGCGCCCTCGATTCCGCGGTGCGCCGGACGCGGCGGGCCGCCGTTCCCGGTCGCGGACTTGTGGTCACCGCCAAACCAGGGGTGGCCACGCGGTTGTTGCTCCGGGTCTGCGAACGGTTCCGGGCGGATCCGGACGCGCCGGAACTCCGGGTGGTGGTGAGTGGCTTCGGTGAGCAGGCCGACATGGTGCGGGACGGGCGCGCGGACCTGGCCATCGCCGCGTGCGTCGACAGCCACGGTCTCGACGTCCGACTCCTGATGACCGAACCCCGCGTAGCCGCGCTCGCCGTGGGACACCGGCTGGCCGGGCGTGCGGTGCTCGGGACCGCCGACCTGGTCACCGAGCCCGCGCCCCGGTGGAGCGACTCGCAGGTGGTCGACCGCGACTACTGGCTGGGGCATCCGGATCGCCCGGCCGACGGCCCGGTCGTGCGCGACAGTGCCCAACTGCTGGAGGTGGTCGCCCTGGGCCAGGCCGTGGCACTGGTGCCCGTCTCGCTCGCCGCGGCGAATGTCCGCCCCGACGTGACGTACCGCCCGGTACCGGATGCGGCGCCGTACCGGGCCCTGGCTCTCCGGCAGAAGGGCAACCGGTCGCCGTGGATCGACCGGTTCGTCCGGATCGCGCGGGAGGGCGAAGCCGGCGGCGGCCCGCACGGCGGCCCGGCCACCTGAGCGGGGCGGCCCGGTGCCGTCGGACCATTCCGCCGCGTGACACGATCGGGCCGTGACCGACTTCCTGACACCACGGCACATCGCCCAGCGCACCTCGGCCGCAGTCGACGCGGCGGTGGGGGCGGGGCGCGATCTCGGACTCACCGTGACGGACGCCCGGGTGCTCCATGACCTGTTCTCCGTCGTTGTCCACCTCGCGCCCTCGCCGGTCGTGGCCCGGATCCCCACCGTGCTGCCGCCCTGCGTGAGTCCCGACTCCCTGGCGTGCCGCCAGCAGGCGGAGTTGGACGTGACCCGCTGGCTCGCGGACCAGGGAACGCCCGTGATTCCGCCCAGCCCGCTCGTGCCGCGGGCACCCGTTCGGCGCGACGGATTCTCGATGACGTTCTGGCAGTGGGTGGAGGAGGACCGGGAGCGAGAGCCCGACTATGTGGCGAACTCCGAGAGCGTCGCCGACCTGCACGCCGCGATGGGCGCGTACCCGGGGCGGCTGTCGTTCCTGTCCGCTGCCGAACCGCGGTTCGTCACGGAAAGCCTGGCCTGGCTCGGGCAGCGCCCCGACCTCATCGGTCCGGACGACCTGGACCGCGCACGTCGCGAGTGGCAGGTCCTGGAGCCTCTCGTGCGCTCGCGCGAGGCGTTCGAAGACGCGTTTCCGGGGATCGGCCTTCAGCCCGTCCACGGTGACTCCCCGCCCGCGAACATCTTCTCCGGGAGGGACGGGGACCTCTACGCCGACTTCGAACTCGTCACGCTGGGGCCCGTCGAGTGGGACCTCGCCGCTCTCGGGCCCGATCACGAAGCCGCCTACAACCGCGGCGCGCGGCGCAACGGCATCAGGCCGCTGAACGAGGACGTTCTGCGCTTTGTGAACGCCGTGGGGATGCTGCGCGTCATCGCCGCCCTCGCGCTCGTGCCGCGTCTGCCCCCGTTGCTGGACTACTTGAAGCCGTCCCTCGCCCATTGGCGGACGACGCCGTTCGCCGGTGGTGTGGCCGACTGACACCTTGGGCGTTGTTCCGGTGCGGTCGACGACGCGACCGGTGTGGAGTCCGCCCGGTGGACGGGGTCACCGGGCGGCCGTGGCGCGTTCCGGGGAAGCTCGCGCACCATGAACACGTCGACCGGATCCTCGGTCTCGACGGTGAACCCGTGCCGCTCGTACAGCCGTCGGGCCGGACTGCCCCGCAGCACGTTCAGCCGGACGACGACGCCACCGCGGTCGCACCGTTCCAGCAGCTCGCGCAGCACGGCCGAGCCGATACCGCCGCCGTGCAGGCGCGGGGCCAGGTAGAAGTGCTCCAGCCAGCGGGAGTCCCCGGCCGGTCGCAGCGCCACGCAGCCGGCGAACGTGCCGTCGACCTCGATCACCCAGGTGTGGGCCGGGTCGAAACCGTCGCGCAACCGCTGCCGCACCCGCCTCGCGTCGTACCGCCCGAGCCGTTCGAGATCCGCCCGCAGCACCGTCGCACGCAATTCGGCCACCGCCTCGACGTCCGACATCGACGCCGGCCGCATCTCCCAGTCCGCCATGACCGCCACGCTACCGCCGGGGTCCGGGGCTCCGCGCGCCCGTCGCCAGGTGACACCCGGTTGTCAGGACTCTCGGGCAACGCCGGTACGCGCACGCCTCACTCGGCGGCGAGCCGTTCGGGAGCCCCGGCCGGAAGCCCGGACTCCGCGAGGCAGCCCAGCCCCTCGGCGACCGCCCGGGCAGCGGCGTTCAGGACGGACATCAGGAGATCTGTGTCGAAGTCCGCGCCATCGGTGCCCATCGTCGCCCTGGCGACGGAGGCGGGAAATTCCTCACCGGCGGGAGCGGGGCAGGAAAAAATGATGGCACTGAAGGCAGGAGAGGAAAGAGCTTGACGCCCTGCCGCATACTCGACAAATGAGTCCGCATTTTGGGTTTCGACCGTCAACTCCCATCCCACATCGATGCGGATAGCATCCCAATCGCCCTCCGCGCGGATGGAGCAGAGCCTTTCCTGACGAGCTCCGGGCTCTTTCAGGGTTTCAAGGAATGCCTGCAAATCGGCGCCCGCCTCGTCCACCTGGGTAAACAGTTCGGCGTCCATCATGGTTTCCA
Organism: Streptomyces sp. URMC 129; assembly: GCF_051386415.1. NCBI lineage: Bacteria > Bacillati > Actinomycetota > Actinomycetes > Kitasatosporales > Streptomycetaceae > Streptomyces > Streptomyces sp. URMC 129. The sequence continues at coordinate 8,844 of NZ_JBPQTQ010000021.1, read as the reverse complement.
GATCACGTGCCGCTGCACCTGAGAGCACGCCCCCGCATACCTCGGTCGCTGGCAGGCCTTCTTCCGGTGACGGCTCGGTTTCCGTGTCACCCTTGTCACCGGAGCATGCGGTGAGGCAGAGCATAGCCGCGAGGCAGGGAGCAGCCAGCTGCATCCGGGCGGAGGTCAAGCGCCTTGCAGCCATCGTTCGTATCACCTATTCCATGTCCAAATCGTAGGCTTCTTCGAGGTCCTGCAAGTAACGCCCGTACTCGGGAGTGGAAATTCCAGCCTCATCGGCCAGGGTGTAGTAACGAGTAGCCAACCGGTCAATTTCCTCGACCCCGGCGTTGTAGAACTCCTGTGCCGACATGCGGGATTCGCGTTCGGCCGTCGCCTGGTCGCCCAGGTCGAGGGCGGAGTCCGTTGTCTGGTTGGTGATTTCGCCGAGGAAGACGCCGGTGCTGGCCGCGACGGTGGGGACCAGGATGGTGCCGGCGCCTCCGGAGACGGCGATGGCGCCTGCGGTGAGGCCGGCGGTGATGCCGGCGTTCAGGGTGGATTTGACCCAGCCGCCGGCTCGGGCGCGGGCCTCTTCGGCTGCTTCGGTGTCGTTCTCGAAGTCCAGTGCGATCTGGTCCACCCGGCCCTGGTCCAGGAGTTCGCGGACGCGTGCGCCGGCGATCAGGCTGTTCATGCCCTCGTTGTAGGCGGCCTCGCTGGTCGGGGGGTGGGCGTCGAGGTTGCCCAGGGTGTAGGCGTAGGCGGCCTGGGTGGTGATCCGGTGGGCCGTCTCGTCCCTGCCGAGGATCGACAGGAACGAGCGGACCTCTGCCGGGTCGTTCCCGAGCCGGTCGCCGTACGGGGGGACGAACATGTCCTCGAACCCGTCGCGTGTCCCGGAGAACTTCGCGCCGCCCAGGTACATGAGGTCGTCCATGTACGCGCCCGCCATCCGGCCGAGGCTCTCGGCCATCTCGGGTTGCTCCCCGAGGAGTCCGAGGTGGGGATCGCCGCCTTCGCCGAGGTCGCCGTAGAGGCCGATGACCTGCTCCATGACGGCGGCCGTCTCCGGGGTCCGCAGGTCCGCGGTACCGGCGGCAAGGGGGTTCTCCCAGTCGGCCGTGGGGCGGCCCGTCGCCGCTGCCAGCAGGGCGTCGCCGAGTGCGGCGCGCGTGTCGCCGGGGACCTGGCCGCCCTCCCACTCCCGGTCGGTCGCCAGGTACCGCAGGCGGGAGTTGAGCTCCGAGTCCTCGTCCAGCGGGTCGAAGCCGTCCGGTGGCTGGAAGTACGCCGTGGCGGCGTCCGGGTTGTTGCCCAGGGCGGTGAGGAAGCCGGCCATCGGGTCGTGGCCGAGGTCCTCGCCGCCGGTGAAGTCGTAGACGACGGTGGACTGGGAGTCCCAGAGGACGGCCGGGCTCGTTTCCGCCCTGCTCTGCTCGTAGGCGATCAGGGCGTCGCCGTACTCCGTCAGGAAGTCCGGCTCGTACGTCCCGTGCCGCATCAGGGCGCTCATCACCTGGGCGCCCTGGGGCATGCCGTCGGCGGCCAGGGTGATGACGTCCGCCTCCCACTGCTCCATGGCGCGGGAGTCGGACTGGGTGGCGGTGCCGAGGACGGTGCCGAGGTGTTCCTGGAGGCCGGCGAGGAGCCGCCACTCCTCGGATCCGCGGTCGCCGGTGCCCGGCATCCGGTAACTGGCGTTGTTCAGCCAGAAGTCGGCCAGGCCCTCGGCCCCGAGGCCGGTGGCGAGGTGTTCGGCGAACGCCTGGTCGTCCAGGTGGTGGAGCAGCAGCTCGTCCAGCCGGGCCAGTTCTTCCCGCGTCAGCGCCTCCTGCCGCCGGGCGAGGTCGACGAACTCGGCGGCGTCCCGCAGGGCGTCGTGGTGCAGGCCGGCCTCCAGGCCGACCGTGCCGGGGCTGCGGAAGGTGTCGCGGTCCTCGCCCGCGATGTCGTACAGGGTCCGTGCCACCACCTCGTCGAGGTGGGCGCATTCCACCAGGATCTGCTGGATGCCGGCCGTCGTCTCCTCGATCGCGGCCCGGGTCTCGGGGCTGATGTCCGCCGCGAACTGCTCGGCGTGGTCGACTCCGAAGTCGTAGCGGGTGACCGCCGTGCCGTCGTCGCGGATGTTCAGGCTGTGGGCGGCGGCCGTGTCCTCCAGGTCGGCCAGGCGGCGCTTGAGGCTCCGGAGGGATTCGAGGAAGTCCTCCAGCAGGATCCGGGTGGCGCGGGCCTGCAGGAAGCCGTCGCCGAAGGCGGTCGCCACCCGGTCGATGCGGGTGCGGGCGGCGCTCGCCGTTTCGCCCTGCCACTCGGCGTCGGCGGCGCGGGCGGCCATCCCGTCCCGGGCCTCCTCCATCTGCGCCGACAGCTCGTCGGTGGCGCTCCGCCAGGTTTCGACCGCCTCTTCGAGCGGGGTGAGGGAGAGGTCGCGCAGCTGCTGATACGTCGTCATGGGAAGAGGAAAGTCCGGGGCTCGTCGGGACCGGTCGGCTCACCGTTACGGCGGTCACGGTAACAGAGGGCCCCCGGCGGCCCGGTCAGGGGACGGGGACCGGCTCCGGTGCCCCGGCCGTGTCCTCCTCCGCCACGGTGGCGCGGCGGCGCACCACCGCCAGGACGGTGTGGGACGTGGCGTGGAGGGCGTTCACCGTGAAGATCGCGGGGGCGATGATGCCCACGGCCTGCGGCAGCATCGGCTGGAGGACCAGGGCCAGGATGATGGCCGTGATGCCGTTCTGCTGGCTCAGGGACAGGGCGACCCGGTCGCGCCGCGTCATGCCCGTGGTGACCAGGGAGCCGACCACGATCTGCGCCGTGTACGTCGCCGCGCCGAGCAGCAGTCCGGCGGCCAGGTCGGCGCCCTGGGCGAGGAGCATGCCCAGCAGCAGGGTGGCGGTCAGCATGGCGCCGTTGGTCGCGCGGGGGATCCAGCGGCCCAGGTGGGGGCGGAAGAACAGGGCGGCCAGGGCCAGGCCGAGCATCAGGAACTGCCAGGCGGCCACGGTGATCAGCAGGAGCAGGGCCGCGACGCGGGCCCGGTTCGGCGCGGCGCGCAGGGCCACCCAGATCAGGGCGGCGGCCAGCAGGAGCGCGGCGTTGAGGAGGAGACCGGTCGCGTAGGAGCCGCCGTTGACGCTGTCGTCCAGCAGCAGCGCGGTGGCGTACGCGACCAGGATCGTGGTGACCGGGTCGTCGAACGAAGCCCAGGCGCCGAGCAGGGACTTGGCGCGGTCGGACATGTCCTGGCGGTCGAGGACGGCCGAGACGGACAGGGGGTCGATCTGCGCCATGGCGACGGCCAGCACGAGGTATTCGGGCTCGCCGCGGAACGCCAGGGCGAGCACGACGCCGATCAGCACGGCCTTGAGGACGACGCCGACGCTGATGGCGACGACGATCCGGCCGAGGTCCGCGCGGGCCTGGGGGCGGGAGATGCCGGTGACGCTGCCGTACAGGCCGATCGCGAGGAGCAGCCCGGTCAGATACGTGTAGGCGCCGTCGTCCGTGACGTCGTCCATGGGGAGGAGGCTCCCCAGCAGGACGCCCGCCAGCGCGACGAGGGCAGGCAGCAGCAGCGGGCGGGCCATGGCCTCGCCCAGGGCACGTGCTGTCCGTCTGGTATGACGCATCGTCACCGTCCTCGGGCTGCTCGTACGGGGAAACATACCCACGGCGGGGCCGGGGAAGCGCGCGATCAGCCGGCCCCGAGGGCGCGTCCCAGCCGGGCCAGGGCCACGTCGGCGTCCTCCACCCGCTCCTGGTCCAGGGTGACGCCGACGAGGAACCGCTTGTCCGGCAGCGCGTGGTAGGAGATGGCGCCCTGTTCGACGTCGAGCACCAGGCGCAGGAGGTGGCCGCCGGCGACGGCGCTCAGGGTGGAGTTGAGGCGCCGGACGACGCTGGGCAGCAGGTGGCCGATGGTGTGGTACTGGGCGCGCCGGCTGTCGCGGCCGGTGGTGGCGAGGGCGAAGAACGGGGTGAGGGCGGGGTGGTCGAGGATGTCCTGCCGCGCGGCGAGCCGGTTGTCGCGGTAGTAGGCCACGTAGTGGAGCCCGTCCGGGGCGAGGGAGGCGCGGAGGAGGAGTTCGGTGGCCGTGTCCTCGCCGGGGTCCCGCTCGCCGTCCGGCTCGCGCGAGGGCAGGACGGCGGTGCCGTAGGGCGGCGTCGGGAGGCGGCCGGTGGACGGCCGTCCGCTGGTGAGGAACGAGCCGTAGTTGAGCCGCTGGAGGTGGACCAGTTCGCGGATGCCGTTCACCGCGGCGGCCAGCCGGCGGTCGACGGCGTCGATGTGGTCGGGGTGGGCGGTCGTGCCGTACAGGTAGACGCCGGTGTCGACCAGGTAGAAGAAGACCGCGCCGGCGGGCGAGCGCAGGACGGTGCGGATGAGCGGGCCGCTGCGCAGCGCGGTGAGCTCGGGTTCGAGGGCGGTGAGCAGGTGGTAGAGCTGGCGGCCGGTTCGCATGTGGACGGCCGCGGCGTCGCCGTCGCCGGGCGGCAGGGTGAGCGCGGTGGCCGCGGGGTCCGGGGCCACCGGGATCGCGAAGACCGGGAGCTGGCCGTCGAAGAAGACCACGTGCCCCACTCCCCCGGCGTCGCCGGCTCCGAGGAGCTCGTCGAGGCGCGTGGCCAGCTCGCGGATCTCCGGCGTTTCCTTCTCCGGGTAAATGATGTGCCGTCCCGGCGCTGACATCGTCTCCCTGTTCCCGTCTGTCGTCCCGATCCGGCCGCGGCCGGCCCCCGTCAGATGTCCGTGACCTCCAGTTCGGCGCCCGTCCGGCGGTAGGGCTGGGCGGCGAGGGCGCGCGTCAGCGGGTGGTCGGAGCCGAGCGTTTCGCGGCAGCGGCGCGCCGGCTCGTCGCGTCCGTCGCGTCCGTCCGGTTTGTCGGTGTCCGCCCTGCCCTGCGGGCGGCTGTGCGCGTGGTTCGCGGCGGCCGTGAGTGTGATCGGGTGGTCGGGCCCCCAGCGCTCCGGGCACTGCTCGTGGATCTTGGCGTCCTCCACGGCGACGAACTGCGACTCCCCCGCGGCGACCAGGGTGTTGGCGTAGTTCATGCGCGCGACCAGCGTGAACCGGTGGTCGGGGCCCAGGCTCAGGGACAACTGGCCGGCGGCGACCCGCCCCACCGCCGCCGCCTCCTCCGTGGCCCCGCTCTCCAGCGCGTAGAGGGAGAGGTTGGCGCGGCACATGTCCGTGAACGGGTGGCGGTCCCCGTAGACGCGGACGTACCGGTCCAGGACGTCGCGCGTGTAGTCGGCGGCCTCGGGGTGCCGGCCCTTGGCGTGCAGGCCGGCGGCGACCGCGAGCACGCAGGCCATGGTGTCGGGGTGGTCGTCGCCCCACTGCCTGCGGTAGGCGATCAGCGCCTCCTGGAAGAGCTGCGCGGCGGCGTTGAGGTCCCCCAGGCGCAGGTAGGTCATGCCGAGGCTCTTCACGGCCCGCAGGGTGAGGGGCGAGTCGCTGCCGTCGATGCGGTGGAGCCGGTTCCTGGCCTCGTCCAGCGTGGCCAGCGAGTCGCGGAACCGTCCGGCCTCGCGCTGGTACGTGCCGATGTTGGTGTGCGACTTCCACGTCAGCCGGTGGGCCTCGGTCAGCACCCGCCTGCGGCCCTCGAACGTCACCTGGTCCTGGCGGATGGCCTCCTCGACGGCGCCCGTGAGGAACCACGACAGGGCGAGGTTGGCCGACGCGTTGAGGGTGTCGGGGTGGTCGTCGTCGAACTGTTCGCGGAAGCCGGCCAGGGTCTCCTGGTCCTCGGCGAGGGCGTCGGCGAACGCGCCCACGGCCCGCAGTCCGGCGGCGTAACCCCGGGCGGTCATCAGCGTGTACGGGTCGCGGCGGCCGAGGAGCTGGCGCTGGGTGCGCAGGGTCGCTGCGTCCAGCGCCCGCGCCTGGTCGTATTCGCCCAGCGAGCGGTGGGCGTTGGCGACCTGGGTGGCCAGGCGGAGCGTGGAGCCGTCCCCGTCGAAGCGCTCGCGCCAGGCGGCCAGGAGGTCGAGGCCGAGGTCGCGGGCCGAGGTCCACCGGTCGCAACGCCACCGGTAGCGCACCTGGTTGACGACCCAGCGGCGGACGTCGGGGTCGTCGCTCTCCAGCGCGCCGGAGACCAGCAGGTGCTTGTCCAGCTCGGCGTAGACGGGTTCGTGGATCAGCGCGTCGCAGTTGGCGTCGCCGGGGTCCATGGCGGCGAGGATGCTCAGCGCCTCGCGGCGCGTGCGGTCGCGGGTCTCCTGGTCCATCCGGCTGCGCCGCAGGTCCTGGATCAGGCGGTGCACCTTGAGCCGTTCCTCCGCCTGGTCCACCTCGGCCAGCGCGCGGTTGGCGAGGGTGGTGAGGAGGTTGTGCAGCCGCATGCCGTCCGCCAGGCGGCCGTCGATCTCCGCGAGGCGGCGGAGCATGGCCGGGGACTGGACGATCCGGAGCGAGACGCCCTCGGGTGAGAGGAACGCGCACAGGTCGAGCAGCTTCGCGGCGGCCGGTGCCTCCTGCTCCAGGCTCTCGAACGCGAGGCGGAAGGGCGTGGCGAACTCGGAGTCGGGGCCGTCGGGCAGCCGCTCCGCGAGCAGGGTCACGTCGTCGTTCCGGATGCGCTCGACGTAGTCGCCGATGGACAGCAGCCCGTAGCGCAGGAACGCGGCGGCGGTGTCCTCCGCGGAGGGGTGGTGGCCGAGCACCTCGGCCAGCCGGGCGAGGTCGTCGTCGGAGGCCCTGGGCAGGCGGTGGCGGAGCAGCGCGACGCTCTCCCCGGGGCTGAACACGTCGAGCCGCCGGCTGTCGGCGTACCGCTCCCAGGTGTTGCTGCGCGAGGTCACCAGCACGTGGCCGGGTCCGCCGCTGGGGATGTACGGGTCGAGGGTCTTGTGCTCGCCGGCGTCCACGAAGATCAGCAGCCAGCGGTCGTACGGGCGGCCCCGGCGCAGGTCGTCGCGGAGGGATTCCCAGTCCTCGCCGGTCCGGGTGCCGCAGGCCCGGTTGACGGCGCGGGCCAGCTCGGTCAGCGACGCCTGGATGCGCTGCGGGTCCGCGGCCGGGATCCACCAGACGACGTCGTACTCGGAGCTGAAGCGGTGCGCGTACTCGCGGGCCACCTCGCGCTTCCCGACGCCGACCATGCCGTGCAGGGCCTGGGTGTTGCGGGACGCGTCGCCGCGGTCGAACCCGGCGCGCAGCGCGGACAGGACGGCGGCGCGGCCGGTGAAGGCGTGGTTCCGGGAGGGAACGTTCCACACGTCGGGGCGCCGGTTGGGGTAGCGGGGGCCGCCGGCCGCGGGGCGGGCCGGGAGGTCGTCACCGCGCCCGGCGAGCCCGAGGCGGCCGAGCAGCGCCCGGGTGGCCTCGGGTTCGGACAGGCCGACGAGGTTGACGGCGTCGGCCGCCTCGAACCACGGGAGCAACTGGGTGCCGCTGACCCGGACGCCGACGACCGTGGGGTTGCGGTCGGCGGTGACGGGGGCGCCCTGGAAGAGGCGGGTGACGGTCATGTCGTCGGGCGAGCCGTGCAGGGCGGAGGAGAGCACGACCACGACCGAGTCGGTCTCCGGCAGGCCGCCGGTGTCGCCGTCCGCCGCGTTCCTGGCGATGACGCGGACGCCGTTGCGGGTCATGACGTGACCGATCCAGTCCGCCCAGTTCTGGTCCTCGGGCGCGTGCAGGATGACCGACGTCTCGGGGCGGCGCTGCCAGATCGCGGGCCGGGTCTGCTCGTACCACCGGCGGCGGGCGCTCTCGGGGGCCCAGTCGAAGCGGTCCACCTCGCCGTCGGTGAGCCGTTCGGCGAGCTTGACGTACTGGGTGAGGAGGCTGAGGGAGTCGGTGGGGTCCTCCCAGAAGACGGCGAGTTCCTCGCCGAGCGCGTAGAACGGCTTGTAGGGGATCTGCACGTCCCACAGGTAGCGGTCGAGCGCCGCCTCGTCGTCGAAGCCGAGGACCGGGCCGAACGTCTGCCGCGTCTCGGCCTTGCGCAGGGCGAGGCGCTGGAGTTCGGAGGTCTCGACGTGCATCGGGACCACGTGGAGGCCGATCTCGCGGCCTTCCTGGGCGCGGACGCTGCGCGCGACGCGGGCGCCGCCGTTGATGGACTGGCTGTTGAGGGCCAGGCCGATGACGACGGTGTCGGGCAGCATCTGGGTGCAGATCGCGGCACCGTCCGACAGGCCGGCCCGGCTGTCGATGAGCACGTAGTCGTAGGGGCTGTGGCGCATCCGCTCGCGCAGGGCCTCGATGTAGGCGGCGCCTTCCTCGCTGCGGTGGAAGTCGTTCCAGTTGAGCTTGGCGAGGCGGTTGGGGTACGAGGCGTTCTGCTGGCCGGGCGAGAGGTAGTCGAGGCGGCCCCGGCCGGGGAACGTGGCTTCCAGGCCGACGACGTGGCGCGTCATGTCGGCGTGTTCCGCGTGCAGTCGGCTCAGGTCGTCCTGGTCGGCGCCGGCGGTACGGGCCGCGTCCACGAAGCCTTCGAACATGTCCAGGACGCCGGACGTCTCGGTGAGCTGCTGGTCGATGAGGTACGGCTGGAAGTAGCGGTGCAGGCCGGGCGCTTCGAGGTCCCAGTCGACGGCGAGCACGGCCTTGCCCGCGCCCGCCAGGATCCAGGCGAGGTTGGCGACGGCCATGGTGCGGCCGGCGCCGCCCTTGAAGGAGTAGAAGGAGATGATTCTGGCCGGTTCCGGCTCCCCGTGGCTCATGTCCCGTTCACTCCCCGGCCCAGATGCCGCCGACGGTCCCGTTCAGCAGCGGGGGCCTGGCGGCGATCCCCCGCAGTGTCCAGCTGGCGCGTTCCCTGCGGCGTCGTAACTGCCGTTCGAGGCCGCTCTCCCGGGTCTCGCGCGTGGTGGCGGCGGTGTCCGGGGACGCCGGGCGGGTGG
>NZ_JBPQTQ010000020.1:0-55132 GCF_051386415.1 Streptomyces sp. URMC 129 | reverse complement strand
GGGTAGGGGTACGGGGGCGGGTAGGGAGGAACGTGCGGGTGCGCGGCGGGCCCGTACGGCTGCGGCGGCCCGGCCGTCGCGGGCCACGGGGGCGGCTGGGGCGCGCGGACGGGCGCCCGCTCGTCCGGCGGACGGAACGGGTTGTACGGCTCTTCGGCGCCCACAGGACCTCCACACTCCTCGGAGCCCTCACCCTAAAGGCCGAGCCCGCGCGGCGGGCTCCCGCCTACGATGTGCGGGCACGCGCACCGAGACCGGAGGGCCCGTTGTCCGACCTGACCGCGTTCATCGCCGGCCTGCCCAAGGCCGAACTGCACGTCCACCACGTAGGATCCGCCTCACCGCGCATCGTGGCGGAGCTGGCGGCCCGGCACCCCGACTCCCCGGTGCCCAAGGACCCGCAGGAGCTGGCCGAGTTCTTCAGCTTCCGGGACTTCGCCCACTTCATCGAGGTCTACATCGCGGTCGTCGAACTCATCAGGGACGCCGAGGACGTGCGGCTGCTGACGTACGAGGTCGCGCGGGACATGGCCCGGCAGAACATCCGCTACGCCGAGCTGACCGTCACCCCGCACTCGTCGGTGAAGCGCGGCATTCCCGACGTGGCGTTCATGGAGGCCATAGAGGACGCCCGGATCGCTGCGGAGCGGGACCTCGGCGTCGTGCTCCGCTGGTGCTTCGACATCCCGGGCGAGCTGGGCCTCCCGGCGGCCGAGGAGACCGCGCGGCTCGCGTGCGACCTGCGGCCCGAGGGGCTGGTCTCGTTCGGGCTGGGCGGACCCGAGATCGGCTGGCCCCGCCCGCAGTTCAAGCCCTACTTCGACCGGGCGATCGCGGCCGGGCTGCACAGCGTTCCGCACGCGGGCGAGACCACCGGCCCGGAGACCGTCTGGGACGCGCTGCGGGAGCTGCGCGCCGAGCGGATCGGGCACGGCATCAGCGCGGTCGGGGACCCCGAGCTGCTGGCCCACCTGGCCGAGCACCGGATCCCGCTGGAGGTCTGCCCGACCTCCAACGTGGCGACGCGGGCGGTGCCGTCGCTGGCGGAGCACCCGATCCGGCGGATGGTCGAGGCCGGGGTGCTGGTGACGGTCAACAGCGACGACCCGCCGATGTTCAGCACCGACCTGAACACCGAGTACGCCGTCGCCGCGCGCCTGCTGGACCTGGACGCGGCGGGAGTGGCGGCGCTGGCGAAGAACGCCGTCGCGGTGTCGTTCCTGGACGCCCCCGGCAAGGCCCGGCTGGCGGCCGAGATCGACGCGTACCTGGCCGCGTGGCAGGGGTGATCGCGGTCGCCCACCGGGGCGACCCGTACGAAATCCGGGAGAACACCCTCGCCTCCTTCCGGTCCGCCATCGCCGCCGGGGCCGACGCCGTCGAGCTGGACGTCCGTCTCTCGTCCGACGGCGTTCCGGTGGTGGTGCACGACGCCACGCTCAAGCGGCTGTGGGGCCACGACCTGCCCGTGGCCCGGCTGACGGCCGAGCGGATCGCCGAGCTGACGGGCGGCGGCGTCCCCACGCTGGCCGAGGCGCTGGCGGTGACGGCGCCGGTGCGGACGCTGATCGACCTGCCGGAGCGCGGACCGGCCGCGGCGCTGGCCGCGCTGGCCGCCGTCCGGGACTGCGGCGCGGGGGCGCGCGTCTGGTACTGCGGCGACACCGCCGCCCTGCGCGCGGTCCGGGCGGCCGACGCGGAGGCGGAGATCGCCCTGACGTGGAAGCGGACCGCGCGCCCGCGCGACGCGCTGCTGGAGGAGCTGCGCCCCCGCTGGCTCAACTACCGCTTCGGCCTGATCACCCGCGACACGGTGGAACGCGCCACGGCCGAGGGCTACCGGGTCGCCGCCTGGACGGCGGACAGCCGCCGCACGATGCGACGGCTGCTGGCCCTGGGCGTCACGGCGATCACGACGAACCGCGTGGCGGCCCTCCGCGCGGTCCTGACCGCGGCGGAGCGGTGAGGGGCCGGGGTCAGGGCCGCCCGTCGGACTCGTGCCGCGGGAACTCGTCGGTGCGCAGGGCGAGATCGATGCCCCAGGGCTTGAGGTCGATCGCCTCGCCGTACGGGAAGCGCGCGGTCGTCCCGTAGCCCTCGTCACCGGGCCGGGTGAACAGGTGGCACGTGGCGGTGCACGGGTCCGCGATGAGGCAGACGCCGACTCCGGCGCGGGCGTACGCCTGCTTCTTCTTGCCGTAGTCGTTGTCCGCGGTCTCGCGGGAAATGACCTCCAGGACGAACTCCACGTCCTGGTACTGCCACCGGCCGCGCGCGTTCTTCTTGGCGTCTTCGGCGAGCAGCACCAGGTCGGGCGCGAAGCCGTTGCGGTAGCCGGGGAAGTCGATCCGGACGTCCGACCTCAGGCGCGACCGCTCGAAGAGCGTGCGCACTTGGTCATACACTCCGGCGATGCTCTCCCAGTGATCGTCCCGCCGCGGCGTCATGCGGATGGCTCCCTCGACGATCTCGGTCGTGAAACCCTCGGGGATCTGCATGCGGTCCACGAGCTCGAACAGGCTGTCCAGCTCGTTCCGCGCGTCGCGCTCGGCCATCCCGGCCCGGTGGGTCCGTTCGGTCGGGACGGTCACGGTGACGCTCCTCCCCGCCACACCGGGCTGGGTGGCCGCGCGGTACAACGACACGCCCGGCGCCCGGTCACAGCGCGGTCATCACGTGCTTGACCCTCGTGTAGTCCTCCAGCCCGTACGCCGAGAGGTCCTTCCCGTAGCCGGACTTCTTGAAGCCGCCGTGCGGCATCTCGGCCACCAGCGGGATGTGGGTGTTGATCCACACGCAGCCGAACTCCAGGGCCCGCGACATCCGCATCGCCCGCGCGTGGTCCTTCGTCCACACCGACGACGCGAGCCCGTACTCCACGTCGTTGGCGTACGCCACCGCCTGCGCCTCGTCCGTGAAGCTCTGGACCGTGATCACCGGGCCGAAGACCTCGCGCTGGACGATCTCGTCGTCCTGGCGGCAGCCGGTCACCACGGTCGGGGCGTAGAAGTACCCGCGCTCGCCCACCCGGTGGCCGCCCGTGGTGACCGTGGCGTGGGGCGGGAGGCCGTCGACGAAGGCGGCGACCCTGGCCAGGTGACCGGGGTTGTTCAGCGGGCCGTAGAAGCAGTCCGGGTCGGTCACGTCGCCCGTGCGGACCTCCTGGGCCGCCTTGGTGAGCGCGGTGACGAAGTCGTCGTGCACCGAGGCGTGGACCAGCACCCGGGTGGCGGCCGTACAGTCCTGGCCGGCGTTGAAGAAGCCCGCGTCCCGGATGCCCTCGACGGCCGCCGGGAGGTCGGCGTCCTCGAAGACCACGCAGGGCGCCTTGCCGCCCAGCTCCAGGTGGACCCGCTTGAGGTCCCCCGCGGCGGCGGCGGCCACCTCGGTGCCGGCCCGCACCGAGCCGGTGATCGAGGCCATGGCGGGGGTGGGGTGCCCGACCATCAGCCGCCCGGTGTCCCGGTCGCCGCAGACGACGTTGAAGACCCCGGGAGGCAGGATCTCGCCCAGCAGCCCGGCGACGAAGACCGTGGAGGCGGGCGTGGTGTCGGACGGCTTCAGCACCACCGTGTTGCCCGCGGCCAGCGCCGGGGCGAACTTCCACACGGCCATCATCACCGGGTAGTTCCACGGGGTGACCTGCGCGCAGACGCCGATCGCCTCGCGCCGGACGAACGACGTCATCCCCTCCATGTACTCCCCCGCCGACTTGCCCTCCAGCATCCGGGCCGCGCCGGCGAAGAAGCGGAGCTGGTCCAGCATCGGCGGCAGCTCCTCCTGGCGGGTCAGCTCCAGCGGCTTGCCGGTGTTCTCGCACTCGACTGCCAGCAGCTCGTCCGCGTGCTCCTCGAACGCGTCCGCGATGCGGAGCAGCGCCCGCTGCCGGACGGCCGGGGTGGTGTCGCGCCAGGCGGGGAAGGCCGCCGCGGCGGCGGCCATCGCGGCGTCCACGTCGGCCGCGCCGGACAGCGGCGCGGTGGCGTAGGCCAGCCCGGTCGTCGGGTCCACCACCTCGGTGGTCCGCCCGTCGGCGGCGTCCCGGGACTCCCCGTCGATGTAGTTGCGCAAACGGCGCGGTTCGCTGGTCACGGCACCCTCCTGCCTTCCCGGGCCGACGGTCGTCGGGTCCCCCAGCCTATGCCCCCACCCCGGTCATACAACACTGCCACAGTCAGCAGATTCTCCCGTGCCACCCCCATCCGGGACGGAAAAACAAGCCATATGCCGACCGATGAAGAGAGATTTTTCGCCCGGCGTGCTTCTCGGTGCACCGTTCGGAGGATTCTGCGGACCGCCCCGCCGAGTCTGCCTCCGGCGCCCCGCGGGGCTGTGTCAGCGTGCGGGGGAGTCTGTGACCGATTCCCCGGCCGCTCGTTCACCCGGTCGGGGGAGTGAAGACCGCTACGAGCGGAGGTGCCGGATCCATGGCCCCACCCGACAACGATGTCCTCTGGGCTCGCGCTGTGCACTACGCCCACCACGGCTCGCCCGCGCTGCTGGGGATCTCCCTCGGCGTCCGGCAGGGCGAGATCCTCGCCGTCACCGGACCGCGCGGCTGCGGCAAGACCACGCTGCTCGGCTGCCTGTCCGGGCAGCTCGTGCCCGACAAGGGCGAGGTCTGGTTCAACAGCATGCCCGTCCACACCCTCACCCCCACCTCCCGCGAGCGGCTGCGCCGCGACCGCTTCGGCTGGGTCGGGGACAGCCCGCAGCTCCTGCCCGAGCTGACCGCCTGGGAGAACGCCGCGCTGCCGCTGCTGCTGGCCGGCACCGGCCACCGCAAGGCCCGGCGGACCGCGATGGAGTGGCTGGACCGGCTCGACGTCGGGGACTGCGCCCGCAAGCGGCCCGACGCGCTGCTCCAGGCCCAGCGGCAGCGGATCGCGATCGCCCGGGCGCTGGTGCACCAGCCGGACGTGCTGTTCGCGGACGAGCCGACCGCCCCGCTGCACCGGGCGGACCGGGCGCAGGTGCTGCGCACCCTCACCACGGCCGGCCGCTCGCACAGCATCACGGTGGTCCTCGCCACGCACGACCCCGAGGTGGCCACCCTCGCCGACCGCACCGTCCACCTCGTCGACGGCCGCGCGTCCGGCGCGGCCAGCACAGCCGCATGCTCGCTCTCCGCCTAGCCCGCGGCGCGGACCCGCTGGCCCTGTGCCGCAGGCTGCTGCTGACCTGCGCGGCCGGCGGCGTCGGGTTCCTGCTGCTCAGCGCCCTCGCCTACGCCGTCGACCACCCCGGAGAGGGCCGCCCGGCGGTGCTGCGCCTGGCCTGGTGCGCGGTGCCGCTGGCCGCCACGGTGCAGCTCGCCGTCGCGGTGGCCCGGGCGGACCCGGCCGCGCGGCCGGCCTCCGGCCTCGACATGGCGGGCATGGGTCCCGCCCGGCTGCCGGTGCTCGCCGCGATGTCGACGGCCCTTGCCGGGACGCTGGGCAGCGGGCTGGCGCTGCTGCTCTTCCTGCACCTGCGCGGCGACCTGGCCGGGCTGCCGTTCGGCGGCGCCGCCGCCGGGACGCTCGCGGCCGGCCGTCCCCTGCCGCTGGGCGCCGCCCTGACCCTGCTGTCCGTCGCGCCCGCGAGTGCCGCCGCCGCGAGCGCGCTCGTCATGCGGCCCCGGTCCACGGCCGTGCCGCCCCGGCCCGCCCCGCCGGTGGCCGACCCGTCCGATCCGCCGCGCCACGACCCGCCGGTCCCCGCGCCGCCTGGGCTGCCCTGGGGTACCGCCCTGATCACCGGGGGCATCGCGCTGAGCGCCTACGCCGGGACCGACGCCCCGGCCGCCGCCCAGGAGCCGGCCGGCTGGCTGCCGCTGCCCGGCGCGCTGGGCGGCGTGACGGCGGGCGTGGTCGGCGGCTGGCTGCTGATCGCGGCCGGGATCGTGCTGGCCGCGCCGGGCCTGGTGCACCTCTGCGGGCTGCTCCTGGCCGGCGGCAGGCCGGGCGTGGTGCGGCTGCTGGCCGGGCGGGCGCTCCAGGAGGAGTCCTGCCGCATCGGCCGTCCGGTGGGGGCGCTGGTCGCCGCGTCGGCCGCGCTGCTCGCGGCGCGGGAGCTGGACGGGCTGCGGGAGTTCGGCCCGCTGGGCGCCCTGGGCACCGGCGTGGTGCTGGCCTGCGCGCTGGGCACGGTGGCCACCGTCGCCGACGAGGGGCGGGCGGCGCGCCGGACGGCGACCGCGGCGCTGGTTCGGCTGGGCGCCCCGCGGATGCTGCTGCGCGGCGCGGTCGTGCTGCGGGCCACGGTCCTGATCTCGGTCCTGACCCCGGTGACCTGGCTGGCCGCCTACCTGATCGCCCTGCCGGCCGGCGCCTAGTCGGCCGGGACGGCACGGGTGGCGGCCCGGTCCCGGCCGGGGAGGCGGTACCGGGGCCGGGCCGCGGTCGGTGGCGGCCGGCCACGCCGACGGATCAGGATCCGTCCCGTACGGGTCTCTTGCGCCAGGCGGTCGAGGTACGGCCCGGACCATTCCCTTCCCCCCCGGGTCGGCCCGCACGACTGGAAACTTCCACCTTTTTCCCGTGCGTCTCAACGGAGTCGAGGCTCGTCCCCGGCGGGCAGCACGACCACCTCCGCGCGGTCGAACCGGAGCCCGACCGCCGCGCCCTCCGGCGGGGCCTCGTGCGGTGGGCACGCGGCCTCCAGCGAGGGCCCGCGCTCGGGGTCGAGGTGCAGCACCACGTGGTCGCCGCGGAACGTGCGCGCCCGGACCACGGCGCGCGGGCCCGCGTCCGGCGCGGTCGGGCGGACGCCGGACGGCCGGACGAGGAGTCGGCACGGGCCCGGCGGCGTGCCCCCGGGCACCGGCACGGCGCCCCAGGGCGTCTCGGCGGTCCCGTCCGCGCCGACCGTCGCTCCGGCCAGATTGCGGAAGCCGAGGAACCGGGCGACGAACGCGTCGGCCGGCCGCCCCCAGACCTCGGCCGGGCCGCCGGTCTGCGCCACCCGCCCGTCCCGCATCACCACCACCCGGTCGGCCAGCGCGAACGCCTCGCCCTGGTCGTGGGTGACGGCCAGGACGGTGGTCCCCAGGCGGCGGAAGAGCTGCCGCAGCTCGATGACCAGCCGTTCCCGCAGATCGCGGTCGAGCTGGCCCAGCGGTTCGTCCAGCATCAGCAGCCGGGGCCGGGGCGCCAACGCGCGGGCGAGCGCGACCCGTTGCTGCTCCCCGCCGGAGAGGGCGGCCACCGGGCGGCGCTGGGCGCCCGGCATCCCCACCAGGTCGAGCAGCTCGGCCACCCGTCGCGCGGCCTCGGCCCGGGGAACGCGGCGCATCCGCAGCCCGAACGCGATGTTGCCCGCCACGTCCCGCTGCGGGAAGAGCTGATGGTCCTGGAACATGAGCCCGACGCCCCGGCGGTGCACGGGCACCCCGGCCTGGTCACGGCCGGCCAGCCGGACCGTGCCCGCGGCGGGGTCGGTCAGCCCCGCGACCGCGCGCAGCAGCGTGGACTTGCCGCTGCCGCTGGGGCCGAGCACGCAGACCGTCTCGTGTTCCGCGACCCGCAGGCTCACCGCGTCCAGCGCGGTGCGGTCCGCGTACCGCACGGTCAGCCCCTCGGTCTCCAGCAGGGGCGTCGTCGTCATCGTCACACCAGCTCCGTCGTGCGCGCCGGCCGCAGGCTCTCCAGCGCGAGCAGGGTCAGCACGCACACCAGCATCAGGATCGTGCTCAGGGCCATCGCCTGCCCGTAATTCAGCTCGCCGGCCCGCCCGAGCAGCCGGGCCACGGCGACCGGCAGCGTCGGGGCGTCGGCGCGGGCGATGAAGACGGTCGCGCCGAACTCCCCCAGCGCGACGGCGAACGCGAAGCCCGACGCCACCAGCGCGGCCCGCCGCACCAGCGGCAGGTCCACCTCCCGCCAGACGCGGACCGGCGAGGCGCCGAGCACGGCCGCCGCCTCCCGCAGCCGGTCGTCCACGGCACGCAGCACCGGCAGCATCACGCGCACCACGAACGGCACGCCGACCAGCGCCTGCGCCAGCGGCACCAGGATCCACGACGACCGCAGATCGAGGGGCGGCTCGTCCAGGGCGATCAGGAAGCCGAAGCCGACCGTGACGGCCGAGGTGCCCAGCGGCAGCATGAGCAGCGCGTCGAAGCCGCGCGCGAGGCGCCCGGCCCGCCGGGTCAGCGCCGCCGCCGCGAGCCCGCCGACCAGCAGCGCGATGACGGTGGCGACGGAGGCGTAGCGCAGCGAGGTGGCCACGGCCTCCCAGGGCGCGACGAGGAACGTCCCGCCCTCGCTGGAGGCGAGCGCCCGGTAGTGGGCGAGGCCGTAGCCGTCCGGGCCGGACAGGGAGCGTTCCACGAGGACGGCCGGCGGCAGCAGGAGCAGCAGCGCGATCACGGCCAGCGTCCCGCCGAGCAGGCCCCACTGGGCCGCGCCGCGCGGCGGGCGGGAGGTGCGTGCCGGGTCCACCAGCGCCAGGGCGCTCTCCCGGCGGCGCACGAGCCACCCGTGGGCGCCCAGCAGCAGGGCGACGGCGGCGAACTGCAGCAGCGTGAGCACGGCCGCGGTCGGCAGGTCGAGGAGCTGCGCGGTCTGCCGGTAGATCTCGACCTCCAGCGTGGCGTACCTGGGTCCGCCGAGGATCTGCACGACGCCGAAGGAGGTGAAGGTGAACAGGAAGACCATCAGCGCGGCGGCGGCCACCGAGGGCGCGAGCGCGGGCAGCGTCACCCGGCGCCACGCGGCGAACCGCCCGGCCCCCAGCACCCGGGCCGCCTCCTCCTGGCGCGGGTCGAGCTGCGCCCACAGGCCGCCGACGGTCCGCACCACGATGGCGTAGTTGAAGAAGGCGTGAGCCAGCAGGATGGCCCACACCGTGGTGTCCAGCCGCACGCCCCACAGCTCGTCCAGCAGCCCGCCGCGGCCGAGCAGCGCGAGGAACGCCGCCCCGGTCACGACGGTCGGCAGCACGAACGGCACGGTGACGACGGCGTGCAGCAGCCGCTTGCCCGGGAACGACAGCCGCGCGAAGACGTAGGCGCCGGGCAGCGCCAGCGCCAGGGTCAGCGCGGTGGAGGCGGCGGCCTGCCAGACCGTGAACCACAGCACGTGCGCGGTGTCCGCGTCGGTCAGCACCTCACCGGCCCGCCCCCACTGCCAGGCGCCGTCCGCGCGCAGCCCGCGCGCGGTGATCGCGGCGACCGGGTAGGCGAAGAAGACGCCGAGGAACGCGACGGGCACCACCAGCAGCGCGAGCCGGGTCCAGCCCGCGCGCGTCACCTGACGACCAGGGAGGTCCACTGGTCGACCCACTGCTCCCGGTTGGCCGCGATCGTCTCCGGGGCGAGCGTCAGCGGCTCGTCGATCCGCTCACCGTACCGGGTGAACAGGTCGGGCAGTTCGGCGTCGGGGAGCACCGGGTTGACGAACATCTGCAGCGGCATGTCCTCCTGGAACGTACGGCTGAGCAGGAAGTCGATCAGCGCCCGGCCGCCCTCGGGGTTGGCGGCGCCGGTCAGCAGCCCGGCGAACTCGATCTGGCGGAAGCAGGTGCCGGTGGAGACCCCGGTCGGGGCCTCCTCGGGCCGCTCGTCGCCGCCGTACAGCACCCCGGCGGGCGGGCTGGTCGCGTAGGAGACGACCAGCGGCCGGTCGCCGGTGCCGGCGCCGGAGAACCGTTCGTTGTACGCCTGTTCCCAGCCGTCGACCACCTCGACGCCGTTGTCCGCGAGCCGCCGCCAGTAGTCCTGCCAGCCGTCCTCGCCGTAGGCGGCGACCGTGGCGAGCAGGAAGCCGAGACCGGGCGAGGAGGTGGCGGCGTTCTCCACGACCAGCAGGTCCGCGTAGGCCGGGTCGGCCAGGTCGTCGAACGTCTCGGGCGGGGTCAGGCCGTGGTCGGCGAACCAGGCGCGGTCGTAGTTGACGCAGATGTCGCCGGTGTCCACGGGCGTGACGCGGTGCGCCTCGCCGTCCAGCCGGACGTCCTCGGGTATCCGGTCCAGGCCCGCCGCCTCGTGCGGGGCGAAGATCCCGGCGTCCAGGGCGCGGGAGAGCAGGGTGTTGTCGACGCCGAAGAGCACGTCGCCCTGCGGGTTGTCCTTCGACAGCACCGCCTGGTTGACCACGACCCCGGCGTCCCCGCCGCGCAGCACCTCGACCCGGTAGCCGGTCTCCTCGGTGAACGCGGCGAGGACCTCGTCGGAGACCAGGAAGGAGTCGTGCGTGACGAGCGTGACCTCGTCCCCGCCGCCGCCCGGGCCGCCGTCCGCCGCGTCGTCACCGCCGTCGCCGCAGGCGGTTGCGGTGAGGGCGAGCAGGGCGGCGCTCATGGTCAGGGCGAGCGGGGCGGTGCGTCTCATCTGGCGTTCCTTCGCGTCCTCCGCGGAGGCGCGCGGGCAGCACGGACGAGAGCGATCCGGACTTCCTACCCAGCATGACCTGGGCGAGGTTCGAGGGTCTGCGGCCGGTGCCGCACTCTCAGCGCTGCGAGCGCTCCCCTGTCGGACTGTGTGATGGTTGTGTGCTCAAACGATAGCAGCCGCCGCGCTACCGCTCGGCCGCCGCCAACTGGCCGCAGGCACCGTCGATCTCCTGGCCCCGGGTGTCCCGGACGGTGACCGGCACCCCGTGCGCCTGGAGCCCGGCGACGAACGCCCGCTCGTCCTCCGGCCGCGACGCCGTCCACTTCGAGCCCGGCGTCGGGTTGAGCGGGATCAGATTGACGTGCGCGCCACGTCCCCGCAGCAGCCGGCCCAGCAGATCGGCGCGCCACGCCTGGTCGTTGATGTCCCGGATCAGGGCGTACTCCACGGAGATCCGGCGCCCGGACTTCTCGGCGTACTCCCACGCCGCGTCCAGCACCTCCCGGACCTTCCACCGGGTGTTGACCGGCACCAGCGTGTCCCGCAGCTCGTCGTCGGGCGCGTGCAGCGAGACCGCGAGCCGGCACGAGAAGCCCTCGTCGGCCAGCCGCCGCATCGCCGGGACCAGGCCCACGGTGGAGACGGTGATGCCGCGCTGCGACAGCCCGGCGCCGTCCGGGTCCGGGTCGGTGAGCCGGCGGATGGCGCCCGTGACGCGCCGGTAGTTGGCCAGCGGCTCGCCCATGCCCATGAAGACGATGTTCGACAGCCGCGCCGGGCCTCCCGGCACCTCGCCGTCGCGCAGGGCGCGCATGCCGTCCACGATCTGGTGCACGATCTCGGCCGTCGACAGGTTCCGCTCCAGGCCCGCCTGACCGGTCGCGCAGAACGGACAGTTCATCCCGCAGCCGGCCTGTGAGGAGACGCACATGGTGACCCGGTCCGGGTACCGCATCAGCACCGACTCCACCAGCGTCCCGTCGCGCAGCCGCCACAGCGTCTTGCGGGTGGCGCCGTCGTCGCAGCTCACGTGCCGCTGAGCCGTCATCAGCCGGGGCAGCAGCGCCTCGGACAGCCGCTCCCTGGCCGCCGCCGGGATGTCGGTCCAGGCCGCCGGGTCGTCGGTGAACCGCCCGAAGTAGTGGCGCGAAAGCTGACGGGCGCGGAACGGCTTCTCGCCCAACGCGGAGACCGCGTCGCGACGCTCCGCGGGCGTGAGGTCGGCGAGGTGCCGCGGCGGCTTCGCGGCCCCGCGCGGCGCGACGAAGGTGAGCTCTCCAGGTGCAGGCATGATGGAGCCAGTGTCGCAGATCGGCGGAACCGCCCGGCCCGCCCGGCGTCCGCGGGCCGGTCAGCCCGTGCCGACGAAGGCCAGGAACAGCAGCCAGGTCACCGGCGCGGTCGGCAGCAGCGAGTCCAGCCGGTCCATGATCCCGCCGTGGCCGGGCAGCAGCGTGCCCATGTCCTTGATGCCGAGGTCCCGTTTGATCATGGACTCGCCCAAGTCGCCCAGGGTGGCGCTGAGCGCGACCCCGAGACCGAGCACGAGCCCCTGCCACCAGGCGCCGTCGTCGATCAGGAACTCCATGGACAGCGCCCCGGCGGCCATGGCGAACACCACGGCACCGGCGAGCCCTTCGCGGGTCTTGCCCGGGCTGATGCGGGGCGCGAGCTTGCGCCGGCCCAGCTTCCAGCCGACGGCGTAGGCCCCCGTGTCGCTGACCACGGTGAGCAGCAGGAACGTCAGCACGCGCCAGGCGCCGTCGTCCGCGGCGAGCATCAGGGCCACGAAGGTGGCCAGGAACGGGACGTAGAAGGCGGCGAACACCCCGGCCGTGACATCCCGCAGATAGTTCTCCGGCGGCCGTGCCATGCGCCAGATCAGCACGGCCAGCGCGGTCAGCGCCGCGGCCACCCACGCGCCCTCCGCGCCGCGCAGATAGCCGCTCACCACCATGGCGGTGCCGCCGGCCGCCAGCGGCGGCAGCGGCACCCGGATCCCCTTGCGCTCGGCCAGCCGCGAGGACAGCTCCCACAGTCCCACGACCACGGCCACCGCTATCACGCCGACGAAGACGGGCTTGTAGACGAACAGCGAGGCGAGAATGACGGCGCCCAGGGCCAGCCCGACCCCGATCGCGGCGGGCAGGTCCCGGCCCGCGCGCTTCCTGGTCCGCTTCCCCTCACCGCCGTCCGGCCGCTGCTCGGGCACACCGCCGCCTGGCTCGGGCACGATCGACATAGGGCGAGTCTGCGCCGCCTCACCGGAATCGCGCAGGGGACCCGCCGGTACGGCGCGGGCAGGCTCGCGCGGCTCGAAGTACCCGGCGGCCCGGGGCGGCCCCCAGGATGAATCGTTCACAGGTGACAGCGTCCTTCAGCGGTCCTCGACATCATCAGCGGCATCCGCCGCCGGGCGGCGCCCGGGTCCTCGGCCGGAGCCTCAGACCTCGAGCAGCTCGCTCTCCTTGTGCTTCAGCAGCTCGTCCACCTGGGCGACGTACTTGGCGGTGGTGTCGTCCAGTTCCTTCTCACCGCGCCGGCCCTCGTCCTCGCCGACCTCGCCGTCCTTGACGGCCTTGTCGATGATCTCCTTGGCCTTGCGGCGGACGCCGCGGATCGAGATCTTCGCGTCCTCGCCCTTGGACCGGGCGACCTTGATGAACTCGCGCCGCCGCTCCTCCGTCAGCTCGGGAAAGACGACGCGGATGAGGTGACCGTCGTTGGTCGGGTTGACGCCCAGATCGGAATCGCGGATCGCCTGCTCGATGTTGCGCAGCGCGGTCTTGTCGAACGGGGTCACCACGACCATGCGCGCCTCGGGAACCGAGAACGACGCGAGCTGGTTGATCGGGGTCATGGTGCCGTAGTACTCGGCCACGATCTTGTTGAACATCGCAGGGTGGGCTCGGCCGGTACGGATCGCGGCGAGGTCGTCCTTGGCGACTCCGACCGCCTTCTCCATCTTCTCCTCGGCTTCGAGGAGGGCTTCTTCGATCACCACGTGCTCCTGGTTCGATGTGTTGACGTGTGTGGCGTGACGGACCGTTTCAGGCCCGGCGGCCCTGGCTGTTGACGAGTGTGCCGATCTTCTCACCCTTTACCGCACGGGCGATATTGCCCTCCGCGAGCAGTTCGAAGACCAGGATCGGCAGGTTGTTGTCGCGGCAGAGGGTGATGGCGGTGGAGTCCGCGACCTTCAGGTCCCGGGTGATGACCTCGCCGTAGTCCAGGGCGTCGAACTTCACGGCGTCGGCGTTCTTCGCCGGGTCGGAGTCGTAGACCCCGTCGACCCCGTTCTTCCCCATCAGCAGGGCCTCGGCGTGGATTTCCAGCGCACGCTGGGCGGCGGTGGTGTCCGTGGAGAAGTACGGCATGCCCATACCCGCGCCGAAGATGACGACGCGGCCCTTCTCCAAGTGCCGCACGGCGCGCAGCGGAATGTACGGCTCGGCGACCTGACCCATCGTGATGGCCGTCTGCACCCGGGAGTCGATGCCCTCCTTCTCCAGGAAGTCCTGGAGCGCCAGGCAGTTCATGACCGTGCCGAGCATGCCCATGTAGTCCGAGCGGGCCCGGTCCATGCCGCGCTGCTGGAGCTCGGCGCCCCGGAAGAAGTTGCCGCCGCCGATCACCACGGCGATCTGCGAGCCGTCGCGCACCACCGCGGCGATCTCCCGGGCCATCTTGTGCACGACATCGGGATCCACGCCGAGCCCGCCGCCGCCCGCGAAGGCTTCTCCCGACAGCTTCAACAGGAAACGCCGGGGTTTGTCGTCCTGGTTCATGGAACTCTCCTCGTGCACACACACCAAGGAGGCCACTGCCAGTGGATCCATACGGTTCCCCTGCTGGGCAATGGCCTCCTCGTCACGGCTGCGGTCGTCCGGCCGGGGGACCCGGCCGGACGGCCTTCCGCCCGACAATAGCCGGGTGACGTCCGTATCCGCGGGATCAGGCGCCGACGCGGAAGCGGGCGAAGCCCTTCAGCGCGACGCCGGCCTCGGTGAGGACCTTCTGCACGGTCTTCTTGTTGTCCTTGGCGAAGGGCTGGTCGAGGAGGACGTTCTCCTTGAAGAAGCCGTTCACCCGGCCCTCCACGATCTTCGGCAGGGCCGCCTCGGGCTTGCCCTCCTCGCGCGCGGTGGCCTCGGCGATGCGGCGCTCGCTCTCCACCACGTCGGCGGGCACCTCGTCGCGGGTGAGGAAGCGCGGGGAGAACGCGGCGATGTGCTGCGCCACGTCCTTGGCCACCTCGGCGTTCTCCTGCTCCAGTTCGACCAGGACGCCCACCTGCGGCGGGAGGTCCGGGCTGGTGCGGTGCAGGTAGGTGGCGACGTAGCCGCCGGCGAAGCGCGCGTACCGGTCGAGAACGATCTTCTCGCCCAGCGTCGCGTTGGCCTCGTCGACGAACTCCTTGACGGTCTTGCCGGCCTCGATCTCGGAGGCGAGCAGCGACGCCAGGTCGGCGGGGGCGGTCGCGAAGACGTGCTCGGCGATGGCCTGGGCCACGGCCTGGAACTTGTCCCCCTTGGCGACGAAGTCGGTCTCGCACTTGAGCTCGACGAGGACGCCCGAGGCGTTGTCCGGCGCGATGACGGAGACGACCGCGCCGTTCTCGGCGGTGCGGCTCTCGCGCTTGGCCACGCCCTTCTGGCCCTTGACGCGCAGGATTTCGAGGGCCTGCGCGACGTCGCCTTCGGCCTCGTCCAGGGCCTTCTTGCAGTCCATCATGCCGGCGCCGGAGAGCTCACGGAGCTTCTTGACGTCGGCGGCGGTGAAGTTCGCCATGGTTACGTGATTCTCTTCCCGGGAAGTCGTTCGGATCGCTTGGCCCCTGCCGGGGGCGGCGGAGGCGCCGGGCCACCGGCCCGCGCGCCCGCCGCCGGCCCGGCCGGGCCTATCGTCCGCGTCAGCCCTGCTCGGCGGGGGCTTCCGCGGCCTCGGCGGCCGGAGCGGTCTGCTCCCCGGCCGGCTGCTCCTCGGCCTTGGCCTCCGCGCCCACCAGGAGCTCGCGCTCCCACTCGGGCAGCGGCTCGCCGGCCGGCTTCTCGCCGTCCTTCGCCTCGGCGGCACCGGACCGGGCGATGAGGCCCTCGGCGACGGCGTCGGCGATCACACGGGTGAGCAGGGTGACCGAACGGATCGCGTCGTCGTTGCCCGGGATCTTGTAGTCCACCTCGTCCGGGTCGCAGTTCGTGTCGAGGATCGCGACGACCGGGATGTTGAGCTTGCGGGCCTCGCCGACGGCGATGTGCTCCTTCTTGGTGTCCACGATCCAGACGGCGCTGGGCACCTTCTGCATGTCGCGGATACCGCCCAGGGTCTTCTCCAGCTTCGCCTTCTCGCGGGAGAGGACGAGCAGTTCCTTCTTGGTGAGGCCGGAGGCGGCGACGTCGTCGAAGTCGATCGCCTCCAGCTCCTTCAGGCGCTGGAGCCGCTTGTGCACGGTCGAGAAGTTGGTGAGCATGCCGCCGAGCCAGCGCTGGTTGACGTAGGGCATGCCGACGCGGGCCGCCTGCTCGGCGATCGCCTGCTGGGCCTGCTTCTTGGTGCCGACGAACATGACGGTGCCGCCGTGCGCGACCGTCTCCTTGACGAACTCGTAGGCGCGGTCGATGTACGACAGCGACTGGAGCAGGTCGATGATGTAGATGCCGTTGCGCTCGGTGAAGATGAAGCGCTTCATCTTCGGGTTCCAGCGACGGGTCTGGTGCCCGAAGTGGACGCCGCTCTCCAGCAGCTCCCGCATCGTGACGACGGCCATGGCCGTTCTCCTTGTGGACGCTCGGTTGTCAGCGCCGGCCGGGTGACCGGCGCCCCTGACGCCCCTGACGCGCTGTGCCAGGGAGGGCCTGCGCGGCAGACCGCTCCGTGGACCGAGACGCGCGGCCACCGGGGCGCCGGGTGTGGACCGGGCGCCCGGTGGCGGGGCATGCGAGGTCGATCCGGGAACCCGGATCGCCACCAGAAGTGTACGGGACCGGAACAGGGCCGGGCGACCGTCGCCCGGCGCCATGACCTGTCCGTGGGCACGGCGCGAACACCCCGAACGAGTGACGGATTTTTCCCCAACCACCGGGTTGTCCACCAAGATCCACTTCTCCGTCTCGCCTCCCTCACAGTCGGTGACGGAGGTGAGGCGCCATGAATCAGCGAGGCGCACTGGGCCGCTTCGGCGAGGACGTCGCGGTCCGGCGGTTGAGGGACGAGGGACTGACCGTCCTGGAGCGGAACTGGCGATGCCGGGCGGGCGAGATCGACATCGTCGCCCACGAGCGGGCCGCCGCCGGGCGGACGCTCGTGGTCTGCGAGGTGAAGACCCGCCGGGCGGGCCGGTTCCAGCATCCGATGGCGGCGGTGACGCCGCGCAAGGCGGAGCGGCTGCGACGGCTCGCGCAGTGGTGGCTGAGCGAGCGGTGGCTGACGGTGTACGCGGCACCGCCGCCCGGTGGCGTGCGGATCGACCTGGTGGGGGTGCTGCTGCCCGAGCGCGGCGCGCCGCTGGTCGAGCACGCGCGGGGGGTGGCGTGATGGCCTTCGCCCGCACGTGCGCGGTGGCCCTGGTCGGGGTCGAGGGCGTGGTTGTCGAGGTCCAGGCCGATCTGGAGCCGGGGGTCGCGGCCTTCTCGCTGGTGGGGCTGGCCGACAAGTCGCTGAGCGAGAGCCGGGACCGGGTCCGGGCCGCCGTCATCAACTCCGGCGCCCCGTGGCCGCAGAAGAAGCTGACGGTGGGGCTGAGCCCGGCGGCGGTGCCCAAGTGCGGCAGCGGATTCGATCTGGCGGTGGCGTGCAGCGTGCTGGCCGCCGCCGAGCGGATCGACCCCCGGGCCATCGCCGACGTGATGATGATCGGCGAGCTGGGCCTCGACGGGCGGGTGCGCCCGGTCCGGGGGGTGCTGCCCGCGGTGCTCACGGCCGCCGACGCCGGATACCGGCAGGTGGTGGTGCCCGAGCCGGCCGCGGCCGAGGCGTCCCTGGTGCCCGACGTGGCGGTCCTGGGGGTGCGCAGCCTGCGGCAGCTGATCGCGGTGCTCGCCGACGAGCCCGTGCCCGAGGAGCCGCCGGACGAGGCGGCCGGGCCGGTCGCCGCGCCCGGCCCGGGGTGGGGACTGCCGCAGCCCGGGGGTCTGTTCTTCCCGGTCGGCGGCGAGCACCCGCCCGATCTGGCGGAGGTGTCGGGCCAGCGGGTGGCGCGCCGGGCGCTGGAGGTGGCCGCGGCCGGACGGCACCACCTCCTGCTGAAGGGCGCTCCCGGTGCGGGCAAGACGATGCTCGCCGAGCGGCTGCCCGGCCTGCTGCCGCCGCTCACCCGGCAGGAGGCGCTGGAGGTCACCGCCGTCCACTCGGTGGGCGGCTCGCTGCCGCCGGGCCGCCCGCTGATCGACCGCCCGCCGTACTGCGCGCCGCACCACTCGGCGTCGATGGCCTCGCTCGTCGGCGGCGGCACCGGGCTGCCCCGCCCGGGCGCGGTGTCCCTGGCCCACCACGGGGTGCTCTTCCTGGACGAGGCGGCCGAGATGAGCAGTCAGGTGCTGGACGCGCTGCGGCAGCCGCTGGAGTCCGGCCACGTGGTGGTGGCCAGGGCCGCGGGCGTGGTGCGCATGCCGGCGAGGGTGCTGCTGGTCCTCGCCACGAACCCGTGCCCCTGCGGGCGGCACGGCTCGCCGGCCGGGGACTGCGAGTGCCTGCCCAGCACCGTCCGGCGGTACCGGGCGCGGCTGTCCGGGCCGCTGCTGGACCGCGTCGACCTGCGGGTGCCGGTGGAGCCGGTGAGCCGCGCGGAGCTGATCACGGGAGGCGGCGGCGGGGAGCCGACGGCCGTGGTGGCGGAGCGCGTGCGCGCGGCCCGCGAGCGGTCTTCCGCCCGGTACGCGGAGACGCCGTGGCGGACCAACGCGGAGGTGCCGGGGCACGAGCTGCGCACCCGGTGGGCGCCGGTGCCGGGCGCGCTGGCCCGGGCCGAGCTGGACCTGGAGCGGGGGCTGCTGACCGCGCGGGGTCTGGACCGGGTGCTGCGGGTGGCGTGGACGGTGGCCGACCTGGCCGGGCACGACCGGCCCACGGCGGCGGACGTCGACGCCGCGCTGGAGCTGCGCACCGGGCTGCGGCGCGGGGCGGGCGTCGTGGGGAGCCTGCCGTGAGCGGGGAGGAGGAGGCCCGGCTGGCGCGGGCGGCGCTGGCCAGGGTCGCGGAGCCGGGCGACGAGAGGGTCGGGCGGTGGCTGGCGCGGCTCGGCCCGGTGGAGACCTGGCGGGCGCTGCGGGAGGGCGGCCCGCCGCTGGACGGCGTCTCGGCCGACCGGTGGGCCGGGCTGCGGCTGCGGGCGCGGCGGGCGGAGCCCGGGCGCGACCTGGAGCGGATCGCCCGGCTCGGTGGGCGCTTCGTGTGCCCGGGCGACCGGGAGTGGCCCCGTCAGCTCGACGACCTCGGGGCGGCCCGGCCGGTGGGCCTGTGGGTGCGCGGCGCCTGCTCGCTGCGGTTCGTGTCGCTGCGCTCGGTCGCCCTGGTGGGTGCCCGCGCCTGCACGGACTACGGGGCGCATGTGGCCGCCGAGCTGGCCACGGCGCTGGCCGGGCGCGGCTGGACGGTGGTGTCGGGCGCGGCGTACGGGGTGGACGGCGCGGCGCACCGGGGGGCGCTGGCGGTCGGCGGGTCCACGGTGGCGGTGCTGGCCTGCGGGGTCGACGTCCCCTATCCGGCGGCCCACGGCGAGCTGCTGCGGAACATCGCGGAGAGCGGGCTGCTGCTCGCCGAGCTGCCGCCGGGCGAGCGCCCGACGCGGGCCAGGTTCGTCCAGCGGAACCGGGTGATCGCCGCGCTGACCCGGGGCACGGTGGTGGTGGAGGCGGCCCGGCGCAGCGGTTCGCTGATCACCGCGCGGCAGGCCGGGCGGCTGGGCCGGCATCTGATGGCCGTGCCGGGTCCGGTGACGTCGGGGCTGTCGGCCGGGACGCACCGGCTGATCCGGGAGGAGGCCACGCTGGTCGGGGACGCGGCGGACGTCATCGAGCTGGTCGGGGACATGGGCGAGCTGTCGCCGGATCCGGACGGTCCGGCCGTGCCGCGCGACCTGCTGGCGCCGCCGACGGGCGAAGTGCTCGACGCGCTGCCCGCCGAGGGCGCGGTCGCGGTGGAGGACGTGGCGCGGGGCGCGTGCACCAGCCCGGCGGCGGCGCTGGCCCGGCTGCGGGAGCTGAGTTCGCTGGGCTTTGTCGAACGCGTGGGCGATCTGTGGCAGTTGTCGCGGGCCGGACCCCGACACGCGGGCGGCCCGAATGCCCCGGCGCACGCCGGTGCGTAACACCACCGTGCGGTGGGCGGAACGTATCTGCGCATCCTCCGGGGTGGCGCACATGCGCACCGCATTCCTGTTGTCACGCTACGCTCACAGGGTTCTGTCGCCAGAACGTCCAGCCCCCGCACGCACTCCCCGCAGAACGGCTCACGACGACGTATGCCACAGCACTCCTCCGGGCCTCAGCACGCGGCTCCGGCAGCGCCGGCCGCGGCGGAGGGCACCACGACGCCGACCGCGCCCACCGCGCTCGACACGCTGTGGCGCTCGTACAAGGCCACCGGCGACGAGCGGCTGCGGGAGCAGCTCATCCTGCACTACTCCCCGCTCGTCAAGTATGTGGCGGGCCGGGTGAGCGTGGGGCTGCCGCCCAATGTGGAGCAGGCCGACTTCGTCTCCTCCGGTGTGTTCGGCCTCATCGACGCGATCGAGAAGTTCGACCCGGACCGGTCCATCAAGTTCGAGACGTACGCCATCACCCGCATCCGTGGCGCGATGATCGACGAGCTGCGCGCCCTGGACTGGATCCCGCGCTCGGTGCGGCAGAAGGCGCGGGCGATCGAGCGCGCCTACGCCACCCTTGAGGCGTCGCTGCGCCGCACGCCGTCGGAGCCCGAGGTGGCGGCCGAACTGGGCGTCACCCTGGAGGAGTTGCACGGCGTCTTCAGCCAGCTGTCCCTGGCGAACGTGGTGGCCCTGGAGGAGCTGCTGCACGCCGGCGGCGAGGGCGGCGACCGGCTGAGCCTGATGGACACGCTGGAGGACACCGCCGCGGACAACCCCGTGGAGGTGGCCGAGGACCGCGAGCTGCGGCGGCTCCTGGCCCGCGCCGTCAACACGCTGCCCGAGCGGGAGAAGACGGTCGTCACCCTCTACTACTACGAGGGGCTCACCCTCGCGGAGATCGGGGAGGTGCTCGGCGTCACCGAGAGCCGGGTGAGCCAGATCCACACCAAATCGGTGCTCCAGCTCCGTGCGAAGCTCGCCGACGTCAACGGCTGACCGGCACCGACCCGGCCCCCTCCGGCTCGGGGACCCCCTCGGTCGGCAGCAGCCGGGACGGCCCCCGGCCGAGCAGCCCGCGCGGCAGCAGCGACAGCGGGTCGAGGTAGGTCTCTCCGCGCAGCAGACCCCAGTGCAGACACGGCCCGGCGCAGTGGAACGGGCCGCCGGCCGGCACCGTGCCGACCACGTCGCCCGCCGCCACCCGCTCCCCCTCCGCCACACCGGCGGACACCGGCTCCAGGGTGGTGCGCAGCGGGACCGCCTCCCCCTCGCCGCCCGCCAGCTCGATCGTGACCACCCCGCGCCCGGCCACCTGCCCCGCGAAGCTCACCCGCCCCGCGGCCGGGGCCACCACCCGCGCGCCCGCCTCGGTGGCCAGGTCGACGCCCCGGTGACCGGCCGCCCAGGGGGCCGGAGGCGGATCCCAGGGCCGGGCGACCAGCGGCCGGGCGGCCCCGGCGGCGCCGGGGACCGGCCACGCGCCGAACGCGGGAGCCCCGGCACCGGGCGCCGCCGGCTCCGCGGGACGCACCGGCACCGCGGGCGCGGCAAGCAGCAGGACGGACAGCAACGCGGTGAGAACGCTCATACCGGCAGCCTGCCGCGCCCGGTCGCGCCGTGGTGCCCGCGCCGGAAATCTGTGGACAAACCGGGTACGGCGGATACGGCCGCCCCCCGGTCGGGTGAATCGGGCGGCTCAGCCGGTCCGGCCGCCGCCGAAGCCCGAGTCCTCGGGCAGGTCGAGCTCGCTGCGGTTGAGCTCCTCGATGTTGACGTCCTTGAACGTCAGGACCCGCACCTGCTTGACGAAGCGAGCCGGGCGGTACATGTCCCACACCCACGCGTCGGCCATGGAGACCTCGAAGAACACTTCCCCCTGTACCGAGTGCACCTGCATCTCATAATCATTGGTGAGGTAGAAACGCCGCTCGGTCTCGATCACATAAGTGAACAACCCGACCACGTCCCGGTACTCCCGGTAGAGCTTCAGCTCCATCTCGGTCTCGTACTTTTCGAGGTCCTCGGCACTCATGGCGTGATCCCCTTCAGCCGTGCGTTCCCTCATTGTGCGCCACTCCGGACGTCCGCACGCCGCGGCGGCCCTTCCGGGAGACCCGGTGGGCGATCCCGCCCCACGCCGCCCCCACGAGAATCAGCGCGGCTCCCGCGCTCGTGGCGTAGAACAACGGCCGCAGCGGCCCCTCCCCCGACACCCCGCCGGGCTGGTCCGCGAACCCCGTCGCCCGGTCCAGCAGCCCGGCCTCGCCCGTCGGCCACACCACGGCCTCGACCCGCCCGGAGACGGCGTCCCGGGGCACGCTTCCCGTGCCGGTCTCCGCCAGCAGGGTCCGGGAGTCCCGCGAGTCCCCCCGGTTGTCGCCCAGCAGGAACAGCTCGTCCTCGGGCACCTCGGCCGAGAAGCCCATGGGCGACGCCCCGGTCTCCTCCTCGACGTACGGCTCGGTGATCGGGTCGCCGTTCACCGTGAGCCGGCCCTGGTCGTCGCAGCAGGCGACCGTGTCGCCGCCGGTCCCGACGACCCGCTTGATCATCGGTGAGGGGCCCCACTCGGCGTCCGTGAAGACGACGACGTCCCCCCGGCGCACCTCGCCGCCGTCGATCCGCTGGGCAAGCACCCGGTCCCCCGCGGCCACCGTCGGCGCCATGGAGTCGGTGGGGACCGTGTAGGGCTGGTAGAGGACGGCGGCGAGCACGAACCCGCCCAGCAGCAGCACGCAGCCCAGGCCCAGGACGAGACCGGACAGCGTCCGGCTCACCCGGCCCCCGCGGCGCGGCGGCGCTCCGCTCATCACGTCCCCTCCCGAAGAGTCGTCAGGAGGTCGACCCTACCCAGCGCCGGGCCGCCGGTCAGCCCCGGACCTGCTCCTCGCCCGCCGCGGCCGACGCGACGGCCCGGTCCAGCAGCCTGCGGCGGCGCCACAGCACCAGCGGCAGCGCCCCGGCCAGGCCGAGCGCCGCGGGCCCGGCCGCCGCCGCGGCACCCAGGGTCCCGAACGCGTCCGGCACCGGCAGCGTGCCCCAGCGGGTCACGGGCCAGGCGATGACGATGGCACGGCCGACCACGTCGTCCTCGGAGACGGTGCCCTGGCCGATCAGGTTCTGGTGATACCGGGAGTCCAGCGAGTCCTGCCGGTGGTCGCCCATCACCCACAGCCGGCCCTCGGGGACCTCGATGGGCCCGAAGGGCTCGTCGCCGCACGGCGTGTTCCCCGGGTACAGGTAGTCGCTCTCGTCCAGGGGCTCGCCGTTGACCATCACCTGGCCGTTCTCCTGGCACTCCACGGTGTCCCCGCCGACCGCGATCACCCGCTTGATCAGGTCTTGCTCGTCGGCCGAGGGCATCAGCCCGATGAAGCTCAGCGCGCTCTGGACGGCCGAGCCGACCCCGCCGCGCTCCGGCGCCTCCGCCAGCCAGCCGCCCGGGTCGTGGAACACGACGACCTCGCCGCGCTCGGGCTCGCTGCCGAACCAGGGGGTCAGCTTGTCGACCAGGACCCGGTCGCCCTTCTGGAGGGTGTCCTGCATCGAGTTGGACGGGATGGAGAACGCCTGCACCAGGAATGTCTTGATGAGCAGCGCCAGCACCACGGCGATGCCGATCAGGAGCGGCAGCTCCTTCCAGAACGAGCGCTGCTTCGCGGCCCGCCTGCGGCGCCCCGCCGCGTCGTCCTCCGCGTCGTCCCCGTGCCCCACGGCCGCGTCCGCGTCCGCCGCGGTGTCCGCGTCCCCCGGGGGGGCGTCACGCCCGTGATCGCCATGGCCCGGCTCGTCGCCTCCGGCGGCGCCACCGGAGCCGGGCCGTGCACCGGGGGAATCCTCGCCGGATGCCTCGCCACCCGGATCCACCGGACGCTTCTCCGGTTCGCCCGAGCCGGTCCGCGCATCCACCGCTACATCCCCCACATTCGCTCCTCACGCTCCGCTCCGGCCTGGTTCGCGCCCGCGACAGGCCCACCACTCCCATAACGAGCGGAAGTTCCACAGGCATCGGGAGACGCGCGAATTCGTCCGGATCGACCCCCGCGGCGGCACCCTCGGTGCCCGGCCCGGGGTCGGGCACCGAGGCGAACGCCTCCGTCCCGTCCAGCCGGCCCCAGTGCCCGAAGGGCCAGGCGATCACCACGGCCCGGCCCACGACCAGGTCCTCGGGTACCGTACCCTGCCCGGCCTCGTCCAAGTGGTAGCGGGAATCAGCGGAGTTGGAGCGATGGTCCCCCATGACGAAGAGCCGTCCCTCGGGAACCGTGACGTCGAAGGTGATGGTCGAGGGGGGATTACCCGGGTACAGGTACGCCTCCTCGTTCAGGGGCTCCCCGTTGACCGTGACCCGGCCCTCGTCGTCGCAGCAGACCACGCGGTCGCCGCCGACCCCGATGACCCGCTTGATCAGGTCCTGGTCGTTCTGGGTCGGCAGCAGTCCTATCCAGGTCAGCGCGTCCCTGATCTGCTCGATCACGATCGGGGCCTCGTCGTCGGCGGTGGCCTGCGGGTCCGCCTGGAGCCAGCCGCCGGGGTCCTTGAAGACGACGACCTCGCCGCGCTCCGGCTCCCAGCCGAACCAGGGCGTCAGCTTGTCGACCAGCACCCGGTCGTCGATCCGTATCGTCTGCTCCATCGACCCGGACGGGATGACGAACGCCTGCACCAGGAACGTCTTGAGGATCAGCGCGATCAGCAGCGCCGTGCCTATGAGGATCGGCACCTCGCGGGTGGCCCGCAGCCGCCGGCGGCGCTTGATCCGCTTGGCCGCGCGCCGCCGGGCCGCCCGGCCCTCGCCGGGACCGCGCAGCGTCGGACGCGGCTCGGCGTCCACCCGCTCGTACATCTGCCCCGGCTCGTCCCGCGTCGTCCCGTGGCGGCTCATGGACCTGGGCCGTCCCCGCTCACCCATGGTCCGACCGCACCCAGCCCCAGCGGTCCGCCGGCCAGCCGATCAGTTCCACGCGGCCGATCACCTTCTCCTCGGGAACGGTGCCGCCCCCCGGGGAGCCCAGATACTCCCGGGAATCCGCCGAGTCAGAACGGTGATCGCCCATCACCCACAACCGTCCCTCCGGGACTATGACATCAAACCTGACAATCGAAGGAGCGTCCCCGGGGTACAGGTACGGCTCCTCCAGCGGCTCGCCGTTGACTTCGATCCTGCCTGAGCCGTCGCAACAGCGCACGCGGTCGCCGCCGACGCCGATCACCCGCTTCACGTAGTCCGTGCCGGCGGCCGGGACGAGCCCCACCGCCGCGCCCGCGCTCCGCAGCAGGCCGCCGAGCAGCCCGGGCTCCGACCCCTCGGCGACGAAGGACCCCGTGCCGTCGAAGACGATCACGTCCCCGCGCTCGACCTCGCCACCGAAACGGTACGCCAGCTTGTTCACCAGCACCCGGTCGCCCACCTGGAGGGTGCCCTCCATCGACCCGCTGGGGATGAGGAACGGCTGCGCCACGAAGGAGCTGGTGCAGGAGGTGAGGACCATGGTGCTCACCAGGGCCGTCGTCCACAGACGCACCGAGCGCGACCGCCACCACCCGCCCCTGAGGGGGCTGGGGGTGTGGTCGCGCTCCGGAGGTGGTGCGTCGGCATCGGTCACGCCGCGATGGTAACCGGCGGGTGTGCCGCTCAGTTTTCGCGCTTCTCCTTGATCTTGGCCGCCTTGCCGCGCAGGTTCCGCAGGTAGTAGAGCTTGGCCCGGCGGACGGCGCCGCGGGTCACCAGCTCGATCCGCTCCACGACCGGGGTGTGCACCGGGAAGGTGCGCTCCACGCCGACGCCGAAGCTGACCTTGCGCACCGTGAAGGTCTCCCGCACGCCGGAGCCCTGGCGGCGGATCACCACGCCCTTGAACTGCTGCACCCGGGAGCGGTTGCCCTCGATGACGCGGACGTGGACGTTGACGGTGTCCCCGGGACGGAAGGCCGGGATGTCGTCCCGCAGGGACGCGGAGTCGACACTGTCGAGGAGGTTCATGACCTGTCTGCTTTCCTCGCCGATGCCACAGGTCATCGGCGGAAACGGTGGTGATGACGAAGACGGATGCGGCCCGGTCGCCTGCGGCGGGCGTCGGTCCCCCTGTGGCAGGGTCGCGCGCCGGACGAGAGCCGAGGACCTATTCTTCCACGCCGTCCGGCGCCCGCCCAAATCGGCCGTCCGCCTCCTGCCGCCAGCCCAGCTCCGCGAGCGTCGCCCGGTCGTGCCGGTCGAACGCCCCGGGGTCGCAGCGCTCGATCAGGTCCGGCCGGTGCCGGCTGGTGCGGCGCAGCGCCTCGTCACGGCGCCAGCGGGCGATCCGCCCGTGGTGGCCGCTGATCAGCACCTCGGGCACGGTCCGGCCGCGCCACTCGGGCGGCTTGGTGTAGACGGGTCCCTCCAGCAGGTCCGCCATCGGTCCCGGCGCGAACGAGTCGTCGCGGTGGCTGTCGGCGTTGCCCAGCACGCCGGGCAGCAGCCGGGCGATCGCCTCGACCATGACCAGCACCGGCGCCTCGCCGCCCGCCAGCACGTAGTCCCCGATGGAGACCTCGCGCACGTCGAGCCGGCTGCCGTACTCCTCGATCACCCGGCGGTCGATGCCCTCGTACCGGGCCGGGGTGAAGACCAGCCACGGCTTGCCCGACAGGTCCCCGGCCAGCTCCTGGGTGAACGGCCGGCCGCTGGGCGTGGGCACGATGACGACCGGGCTGCCCTCCCCCGAGGCCAGCACCGCGTCCAGCGCGTCGCCCCAGGGCTCGGGCTTCATCACCATGCCGGGGCCGCCGCCGTACGGGGTGTCGTCCACGGTGTGGTGCCGGTCGCGCGCCCACGCGCGCAGGTCGTGCACCCGCACGTCCAGCAGGCCGCGGGCGCGGGCCTTGCCGACCAGCGAGACGTTCAGCGGCTCCAGGTACTCGGGGAAGATCGTGACGACGTCCAGCCTCATGCGCCGGCGTCCCCGCGCTCGTCCCCCTCGTCCCCCTCGTCGCCCTTGTCGCCTTCCGGGCCCTCCTCGCCGTCGAGCAGGCCGGGGGGCGGGGTGACGACCGCGCGGCGCGCGGCGAGGTCGACCGTCGGGACGATCTCCGCGACGAACGGGATCAGCGCCTCGCCCCCGCCGTCCCGCGCGACGACCAGCAGATCCTGGCCCGGCAGGTGGGCGATCTCGGTGACGGAGCCGACGCGCACGCCGTCCCCGGTCACCACGTCGAGGCCGACCAACTGGTGGTCGTAGAACTCCTCGGGGTCCTCCGGCTGCTCGTCCGGGTCGACCTCCGCGATCAGAAGGGTGTTCCGCAGCGCCTCGGCGGCGGTCCGGTCGGCCACCCCCTCGAAGCGCAGCAGCAGCCGGCCGCTGTGCACCCGGCCGCCGGCCACGGTGAGCGGGCCGGTCTCCGGCGGGTCGGTGGCCAGGACCGCGCCCGGCGCCAGCCGGACCTCGGGCTCGTCGGTGCGGACCTCGACGGAGACCTCACCCTTGATGCCATGGGCGCGGCCGATGCGCGCGACGACGAGTTGCACTGTGCTTCTTCCGCTTTCCCTTGCGTGCGTGACAGACGACGAGGGCCGTGGGCGGCGATTCGCCGTCCACGGCCCTCGATGCGATACCGACGGCGCCCTCAGCGGACCTCGTCCACGTCGATCAGGTCGACGCGGACGCCCTTGCCGCCGAGCGCGCCCACGACCGTGCGCAGCGAACGCGCGGTGCGGCCGTTGCGGCCGATCACCTTGCCGAGGTCGTCGGGGTGCACCCGGACTTCGAGGATCCGCCCACGGCGCAGCGTGCGCGAGGCGACCTGGACCTCGTCGGGATGATCGACGATGCCCTTCACCAGGTGCTCCAGGGCCTCTTCGAGCATCCTCAGCCCTCGGTCGACTCGGCCGGGGCCTCCGTGGCCTCGGCGTCAGCCTTCTTCTCGGCCTTCTTCGCCTTCGGGGTGATGGCCTCGCCCCTCGGCTCGCCGCCGGTCTCCTTGGCCGCGGCCTCGAAGAGGACGCGCTTGTCCGGCTTGGGCTCGGCGACCTTCATGGGCGGCGGCGCCGGCTGGCCCTTGAACTTCTGCCAGTCGCCGGTCACCTTGAGGATCGCCATGACCGGCTCGGTCGGCTGCGCGCCGACCCCGAGCCAGTACTGCACGCGCTCCGAGTTGACCTCGATGCGCGAGGGGTTCTGCACCGGGTGGTACAGGCCCAGCTCCTCGATGGCGCGGCCGTCCCGGCGGGTGCGGGAGTCGGCGACGACGATGCGGTAGTGCGGCGACCGGATCTTGCCCAGTCGCTTCAGCTTGATCTTGACTGCCACGAGTGTGGTGTCTCCTGCGTCTTGGCGTGATGGGCCGTGGCGGCGGACCGCGTGGGGCTGCGGCGCCTTCGGGCCCGGTGGACGCGTCAGCCGGAGGAGAGAGGGATCCTGTGCGACTGCCGAGTTCAACCGCCTATTCTGCCATAGGCCGTCAGGAGGAAGCCGCCACCGTCATGGCCTCGGCGATCTGGAACGGCTTCTTGCACGCGCCGCACACGATGGGCGCCTGCGCCAGCACCGACGGGACGACCCGCACGTTCCGCCCGCACTCGCAGACCGCCTTCACGCGCACGCCGCCGCCCGAGGAGCCGTGCCGCGCCGCCGGGCCGCGGAAGCTCCGCTTGGTGTCGGTCGCGGTGGCGGCCATGTGGGCCTTCAGCGCGCGCGCCAGCCGCTCGGCCGTGGGCCGGTACCGGCGGCGGGCCTCGGCGTTCATCGTGACGAGCGAGAAGCCGCTGCTGGGATGCGGGTCGTCGGCGTGGTCGAGGCCGAGCTCCTCCGCGATCGCGAGGAAGCGGCGGTTGTGATACCGCCCCGCGCGGGAGGTGTCCCTCACCCCCCGGGCGGCGGCGATACCGTGCACGGCCTCGTGCAACAGCCGTTCGAAGGAGAGCTCGGAGCCGCAGGCGGACGAGGACTCTCCGATCAAGGATTCGGGCGCGGCCAGATCAGGCAGCTCCGGGTGGTGCCGTTGAATATCGGCCCACGCGTGCGCCAGCTCGGCGGCGAGAACTGGTGGTGTCGTGCTCACGTCTACCTAACGAGCGAGTCCCCCGGGGTGTTCCGATTCCGGGCCAAGTCCACGAATTTGCACTTACCAGTCAGTTCGCCGCCTATGGGGACGCGCGACCCGCACAGGCGACAGCGGCCGGATCCGCCCGGATCAGTACGCCCGGCCGACGACGGCGAGCGTGCCCGGCGCGTCGTCGGACTCGGGGATGGAGCCGTCCTCGCCGACCAGACAGCGCACCGTGACCGCGTCCTGTGCCAGTCGCGCCTCGCCCTCGGCGCCGAGGTCGGCCCACGGGATCCGGGCCCAGCCGCCCGCGGTGGCCGCCGCGATCGCGTCCTCGATCGTCCGCACGTCCGTGGTCCTGGCCTCGCGGCGCTCGCGGGACTGGCGCAGCAGCAGTGCCTGGTCCTCCTGAAGGACCTCCGGCAGCCGCGCGGGCAGCGCGTCGATGGCGACGGGCTCCTTGCCGCCGGGGATGCGGCGGGCCAGCATCGCCGTGCCGGCCTGGAGGTCGCGCGGGCCGACCTCGACGCGGGCCGGGACGCCCTTGAGCTCCCAGTCCACCGCGCGGCGGCCGAACGGGGTCTCGGTGCGGTCGTCGACCTCGGCCCTGATCCCGGCCGCGGCCAGCGCCGCCCCGATCTCGCGGACCTTCGCGAGCACCGCCTCGTCGTCCTTGATGGCCAGCACCACGACCTGCACGGGCGCCAGGCGCGGCGGGACGCGCAGCCCGTCGTCGTCGCCGTGGGACATGATCAGGCCGCCGACCATGCGGGTCGAGCAGCCCCAGGAGGTCTGCCAGACCAGCTCGCGGCTGCCGTCCTTGGCCAGGAAGCGGGTGTCGAAGGCCCGCGCGAAGTTCTGCCCCAGCTCGTGGCTGGTGCCCATCTGGAGCGCCTTGCCGTCGCCCATCATGCCCTCCAGGGTGAGGGTGTTGATGGCGCCGGCGAAGCGCTCGGAGGGCGACTTGCGGCCCAGCACGACGTCGATGGCCAGCACGTTGACCATGAAGTCGGCGTAGACCTCCCGGTGGATGTGCGCGGCGAAGTCCCGCGCCTCCTCGTAGCTGGCGTGCGCGGTGTGCCCCTCCTGCCAGAGGAACTCGGTGGTGCGCAGGAACACCCGGGGGCGCATCTCCCACCGGACCACGTTCGCCCACTGGTTGATCAGCAGCGGCAGGTCCCGGTAGCTCTGCACCCACTTGGCGAACGAGGCGTTGATGATCATCTCGGAGGTGGGCCGCACGACGGCGGGCTCCTCCAGCTGCTTGCCGCCGCCGTGCGTCACCACCGCCAGCTCGGGGGCGAAGCCCTCGACGTGCTCGGCCTCCTTGGCCAGGTAGCTCTGCGGAATGAACAGCGGGAAGTACGCGTTGCGGGCGCCCGCCGCCTTGATGCGGGCGTCGATCTCCTGCTGCATCCGCTCCCAGAGCCCGTACCCGTACGGCCGGATGACCATCGTGCCGCGCACCGGGCCGTTGTCGGCCAGCTCGGCTTTGTTGATGATGTCCTGGTACCAGCGCGGGAAGTCCTCCGCCTGGGGGGTGAGCACGGGAGCCTTAGCCATGGCGGGAATGGTACGGGGCAACCGCCCCGAAGCGTGAATCGGATTACTTGGGCGGGAGCATGTCCCGGAACTCCTTGGGCAGTTCGAAGGATTCGGGATCGAACGCCGCACCGCCCTCGCCCGGCCCCCGGCCGGCCGTCCGCTCCTCCTCCTGACGCTTCATCGGGTTGCCCGAACGACGCGCGCCCTTGGCCTTCTTCTGCTGCTTGGGCTTGCGCTTGCCGCCGCCGCCCCCCATGCCGGGGATGCCCGGCATCCCGGGCAGGCCGCCGCCCTGGGCCATCCGCGACATCATCTTGCGCGCCTCGAAGAAGCGCTCCACCAGGCCCTTGACCGCGCTGACGTCCACGCCGGAGCCGCGGGCGATGCGGACGCGGCGCGAGCCGTTGATGATCTTCGGGTCGGCGCGCTCGGCCGGGGTCATGGACTTGATGATGGCGGCGGTGCGGTCCACCTCGCGCTCGTCGAGGTTGTTGATCTGCTCCCGCATCTGGCCCATGCCGGGCATCATCCCGAGCAGCTTGGAGATCGAGCCCATCTTGCGGACCTGCTCCATCTGCTGGAGGAAGTCGTCGAGCGTGAACTCCTTGGGCCCCTTGGCCAGCTTGCTGGCCAGCTTCTCGGCCTCCTGCTGGCTGAACGTCCGCTCGGCCTGCTCGATGAGGCTGAGGACGTCGCCCATGCCGAGGATGCGGGACGCCATGCGGTCCGGGTGGAACGCGTCGAAGTCGTCCAGCTTCTCGCCGTTGGAGGCGAACATGATCTGCCGGCCGGTGACCTGCGCGACGGACAGGGCCGCGCCGCCGCGCGCGTCGCCGTCGAGCTTGGAGAGGACGACGCCGTCGAAGCCGACCCCGTCGCGGAACGCCTCCGCCGTGGTGACGGCGTCCTGGCCGATCATGGCGTCCACCACGAAGAGGATCTCGTCGGGGCGGACGGCGTCGCGGATGTCGGCGGCCTGCCGCATCATCTCCTCGTCGACGCCGAGCCGGCCGGCGGTGTCGACGATGACGACGTCGTACTGCTTGTCCCTGGCGTGGGCGAGGGAGTCCTCGGCCACCTTGACCGGGTCGCCGACCCCGTTCCCCGGCTCGGGCGCGAAGACGGCGACGCCGGCCCGCTCGGCGACGACGCTGAGCTGGTTGACCGCGTTGGGGCGCTGGAGGTCGCACGCGACCAGCAGCGGGGTGTGGCCCTGGCTCTTCAGCCAGCGGCCGAGCTTGCCGGCCAGGGTGGTCTTGCCCGCGCCCTGGAGGCCGGCGAGCATCACCACGGTCGGCGGGGTCTTGGCGAAGCGCAGCCGCCGGGTCTCGCCGCCGAGGATGGCGACGAGCTCCTCGTTGACGATCTTGACGACCTGCTGGGAGGGGTTCAGCGCCTTGGACACCTCGGAGCCGAGGGCCCGCTCCTTGACCTGCTTGATGAAGGAGCGGACGACCGGCAGCGCGACATCCGCCTCCAGCAGGGCGACACGGATCTCGCGCGCCGTGGCATCGATGTCCGCCTCGCTCAGGCGGCCCTTGCCCCTGAGGTTCTTGAACGTTGCCGCAAGGCGGTCGGAGAGTGTGTCGAACACGGCGCTGGCGGATCCTTACACGTAGGCGGTCGGTCGGCGGTGTCCTCCAGCGTATCCCGCCCGGCGCGGGTGCCGTCAGCCCGCGGTGGCCGGGGGCCGGTCGGCCAGGGCGCGTTCGACGTCGCCGGCGAGGCCGGCCGCCGCGTCCTCGGTGAGCGGCAGGCCGTCGGGCCCGGTGACGTAGAAGGCGTCCACGACGTTGGAGCCGAGCGTGCTGATGTGCGCGCTGCGGACCGTGACGCCCGCGCCCTCCAGGGCGTGGCCGATCCGATAGAGCAGGCCGGGGGCGTCCTGGGCGCGCACTTCGATGACGGTGGCGACCTTCGAGCCCTGGGGCGCGACGGTGACCCGGGGCGGCGGGGTCAGCGGCAGCCTGCGGCGCGGGCGCCGGTAGGCGGCCTCCCGCTCCGCGAGCCGGCCGGCGATGTCGAGGGAGCCGTCCAGGGCCCGGACCAGGTCGGCGCGCAGCCGCTCGGCCTGGGGCAGCGAGCCGTACTCGGCGGCCACCCGCCAGTCGAGCAGCAGGACAGAGCTCTGGCCCGTCGGGTCGACGCCGCGCAGCTCGGCGGAGCGCACGGTCAGCCGGTGCAGCGCCAGGACCCCGGCGACCGCCGGGAGCACGCCCGGCTGCTCGGGAAGGGCGACCACCAGCTCCACGCCGACCGGCTCCGGCTCGGCCTCCTCGCCGCGGTCCGGCCCGCCCGCCGGGTCCCGGTCGGGACGCGGGTGGAGGGCGAGCACGGGGGCGCCGGTGCGGAACGCCTCGACGGCCAGCCGTTCGGCCGCGACGCTCGGCTGCGCAGGCGCCGGGCGCGCCGGGTCGCCGCCGTCCTCCAGTACGGCCGCGACCCGCTTGACCAGGTCGGCCAGGAGCGAGGCGCGCCAGGAGGACCAGGCGGCGGGGCCGGTGGCGAGGGCGTCGGCCTCGGTGAGGGCGTGCAGCAGTTCCAGGGTGGACCGGCTGCCGACGGTCCCGGCGACGTGGGCCAGGGTGGCCGGGTCGTCCAGGTCGCGCCGGGTGGCGGTCTCGATCAGCAGCAGGTGGTGGCGGACGAGGGTGGCGAGCACCTCGGTGTCGGCCGGCCCGAAGCCGATCCGGGCGGCCATGTCGCGGGCGATGGTCTCCCCGGCGACGCTGTGGTCGCCGGGCCAGCCCTTGCCGATGTCGTGCAGGAGCGCGGCGACGAGCAGCAGGTCGGGGCGCTGGACCCGGCGGGTGAGGGCGGAGGCGCGCACGGCGGTCTCCACCAGGTGCCGGTCGACGGTCCAGCGGTGCACGGCGTTGCGCTGCGGGCGGCAGCGGACGCGCTCCCAGTCGGGCAGCAGGCGCGTGATCAGCCCGGCGGCCTCCAGCGCCTCCCAGACGGGGACGGTGTCGGGGCCGGCGCCCAGCAGGGTGATGAACTGCTCGCGCGCCTCGGCCGGCCAGGGCACCGGGAGGGTGGTGTCGGCGGCGGCCAGCGCGTGCACGGCGGGCAGGGCGAGGGGCAGGCCGGCCTGGGCCGCCGCGGCGGCGACGCGCAGCGGCAGCACCGGGTCGCGGTCGGGGCGGGCGGTCCGGGCGAGCACCACCTCGCCCTCCTGCTCCACGACGCCCTCGGCGAGCGGGGTGCGCTCCTCGCCCGGGGCGCGGCGGGCCGGACGCCCGCCCAGCAGGCCGCGGAACCGGCTCCGCGCGGAGCGCGCGCGCAGCACCCGGCTGACCTCGCGCCACGTGACGTCCGAGGCGTAGGCGATGGTGCGGCCCGCCTCGTACACGCGGCGCAGCAGGACGTCGGCGTCGAGCAGGCCGAGGGCCCTGGCCACCTGGTCCTGGTCCTCCAGGGCGAGCCGGTCGGTGGCCCGCCCGGTGGCCAGGTGCAGGGCGTCGCGGACGTCGAGGAGGGTGTTGCGGGCGGCTTCCAGGCCCTGACGGGGGGCGTCGGCCACCCAGGAGGCGGCGACCGCGCGCAGGGCGGTGGCGTCCCGCAGTCCGCCGCGGGCCTCCTTCAGGTCGGGTTCGAGGAGGAACGGCAGCTCGCCCTGGCGGCGGGCGCGTTCCCTGCCGAGCTCGTGGAGTTCGGGGAGGCGGGCGGGGGCCTGGGCGCGCCACTGGGCGAGCAGCGCGGTGCGCAGTTCGGCGGTGAGGGCGGCGTCGCCGGCGACGTGGCGGGCGTCCAGCAGGCCGAGGTGGACCTTCAGGTCCTCCGCGGCGGTCTCGTGCGCCTGGGCCAGGGTGCGCACCGAGTGGTCGAGGGAGATGCCCAGGTCCCACACGGGGTACCAGAGCCGGTCGGCGAGGGCCGCGATCTCGGCACGGCTCGCCTTGCCGTCGTGGAGCAGGAGGAGGTCGAGGTCGCTGCGCGGGGAGAGCTCCCCGCGGCCGTAGCCGCCGACGGCCACCAGCGCGACCCGGGTGGGGCGGGGTCCGTCCCCGAGGAGGCCCGCGAGCCAGGCGTCGGTGAGGCGCGCGAGCCGCGCGCGGCGCGGCGGCCCGGGCTGCTCCTCCGTGGTGAGGAGGTGCAGCCGGGCCGCCGCGTAGCCACCGCTGGGGCCCGTCTCTCCGCCGGTCGTGGATGTCGTCTCCGCCGTCATGCGGTCCCCAACTCCTGGTGTTCTGCTAGAGGGCGTCCGGGCCGCGCTCACCGGTGCGCACGCGGATCGCGGTGTCGACGGGCAGGCTCCAGACCTTGCCGTCCCCGATCTTCCCGGTGCGCGCGGCCTTGACCACGACGTCGATGAGGGCTTCGGCGTCGGAGTCCTCGGCCAGGATCTCGATGCGGACCTTCGGCACCAGGTCGACGGTGTACTCGGCGCCCCGGTAGACCTCGGTGTGACCGCGCTGACGGCCGTAGCCGCTGGCCTCGGTCACGGTCAGGCCGTGCACCCCGAAAGCCGTGAGGGCGTCCTT
Source organism: Streptomyces sp. URMC 129 (assembly GCF_051386415.1). Lineage (NCBI taxonomy): Bacteria > Bacillati > Actinomycetota > Actinomycetes > Kitasatosporales > Streptomycetaceae > Streptomyces > Streptomyces sp. URMC 129. Next base: position 20,460 of record NZ_JBPQTQ010000020.1, on the reverse strand, counting down.
GACCTCGTCCAGCCGGTGCGGCTTGATCACCGCGGTGATGAGCTTCATGCGTCCACCTTCTTCTCGCCGGCCGCCAGGTCGGCGGGGGCCGGGGTGCTGCTGACGGGCACGGAACCGGTGCCGCCCTGGGTGAAGTCGTACCCGGTCTCCGCGTGGTACGCCAGGTCCAGCCCGGCGACTTCCTCGTCCTCGGAGGAGCGGAAGCCGATGGTGCGCTGGATGACCGTCGCCAGGATGAAGGTGACGACGAAGGAGTACGCCAGCACGGAGAAGGCGCCCAGGGCCTGCTTGCCGAACTGCTCGAAGCCGCCGGCGATGGTGTTGATCTTGTCGGAGGCCAGGAAGCCCACCATCAGGGTGCCGATGAGGCCGCCGACGAGGTGGACGCCCACGACGTCGAGCGAGTCGTCGTAGCCCAGCTTGAACTTCAGGCTGACGGCCCAGGCGCAGACGGCGCCGGCGACCACGCCGATGAGCAGCGCGGACATCGGGCTGACGTGCGCGCCGGACGGGGTGATGGCGACCAGGCCCGCGACCGCGCCGGAGGCGGCGCCCAGCGTGGTGAACGCGCCGTGGCGGATCCGCTCGTAGACGAGCCAGCCGATCATGGCGGCGGCGGTGGCGAGCTGGGTGTTGAGGGCCATCACGGCGGCGGTGCCCGTCGGGGACAGGGCGGAGCCCGCGTTGAACCCGAACCAGCCGAACCACAGCAGGGCGGCGCCGAGCAGCACCATCGGGAGGTTGTGCGGGCGCATGGGCTCCTTCTTGAAGCCCTTGCGCTTGCCGATCACCAGCACGGCGGCCAGCGCGCCGGCACCCGCGTTGATGTGGACGGCGGTGCCGCCGGCGAAGTCGATGACCTCCTCGCCGAAGAGCCAGCCGTCGGCGGCCCAGACCCAGTGGGCGACCGGGAAGTAGACAACCGTGACCCACAGCGCGATGAAGACGGCCCAGCTGCTGAACTTCACGCGGTCGGCCAGCGCACCGCTCATCAGCGCGGGGGTGATGATCGCGAACATGAGCTGGAAGAGCGCGAAGGTCAGCAGACCGGTGCTCTCCGGCGAGACGCCGTCCGGGGTCAGCGCGATGGTGTCCTGGAACCCGATGAAGTCCAGGTTGCCGATGATGCCACCGTCGTCGGTGCTGGCCGAGTAGTTGGAGCCGAAGGTGAGGCTGAAGCCGTACAGGACCCACAGCACGCTGACGACGCCCAGGGAGATGAAGGACATCATCAGCATGTTGAGGGCGCTCTTGACCCGGACCATGCCGCCGTAGAAGAAGGCGAGCCCTGGGGTCATGAGCATCACCAAGGCCGAACAGATCAATACGAAACTGGTGTCTTCAGGACTCAAAGTGGACGTCTCCTCGGAATTACGACCCGTGCGGGCAGGATCTTGGTCGGGTCAGGATTCGCCACAGGCTCTCTGAGGGCCGTTTCCGCCGATGGCCCCCCATGTTTCGTGGATGTGACGATGGCGGCCCGTGCGTTACACCGCGATGAAGTCGGTTAGTCGCGGGGGAGAGCCCGGTTACGGTGTCCCGCACTGCCGTCCGACGCCCGTCGCCGCGCGCGCCGGGCACGGAACCGCCGGCCGCGGCGGCCGTCCGGCGCGGCCCGGCGCGGGGGAGCCGGGCCGGGGCTCGGCGGGACGGCCGGCGCGGCCGGCGCCGGGGTGCGGGCGGCGGATCACACCGCCCGGCCGGCCTCGCTTTCCGGGAATTCCGTGGTGAGGCGCTCGGTCAGCGCGATGATCTCCGGGACCTTTCCGTAATCCCGCCGCGCGGTGGCCCACGTCTTCCGCAGCCGGTTGTTCACGCGCTCCGAGCGCAGCCGCCGGGCGAGGGTCACCGCCTCGGCGGTCTGCGCCGCGCACGCCTCCGGCTCCCGCTCCAGCAGGTGCACGGTGGCCATGCCGATGAGGTTGAGTGCATACGAACGCTGGTGTCCCCCGGTCGCGTTCTCCGCGCACTCGCGCGCGAAGAGTTCGACCGCGCGCTCCATCAGGGGCCTGGCCCGGGCGAGATACGCCGGGCTGCGGCCCGCGACGTACGCCAGGTCACGGTAGGAGTGGGCGTTCTCGGCGTTGAGCTCGGCCTCGGAGAAGAAGCGGATCCAGTCCGGCTCCCGCTCCCCGGCGGCGATGTCGCCGAACGCCTCCTGCGCCATCCGCACCGCGCGGTGGCACTTGGGCACCTGGCCCAGCGTGGCGTAGGCCCGGCCCTCCAGCGCGTAGAGCATGGACTGGGTGCGCGGGGTGGCACGGCCGCGGCTGCCGTACTGGGCGAGGTGGATCAGCTCCAGCGCGTCCTCGGCGCGGCCGAGGTGGATCATCTGCCGGCTCATCTTGGACAGGATGTACGCGCCGAGCGGCCGGTCCCCCGCCTCCTTGGCCGCGTGCAGGGCCAGCACGAAGTACTTCTGGGCGGTCGGCTGGAGCCCGATGTCGTAGCTCATCCAACCCGCCAGCTCCGACAGCTCGGCCGTGATCCGGAACAGCCGCCGCCGCACGCCCTCGGGGTGCGACTCCTGGAGCAGGTCGGTGACCTCGTGGAGCTGGCCGACGACCGCCTTGCGCCGCAGGCCGCCGCCGCTGACCGCGTCCCAGCGCCGGAACTGGGCGGTGGAGTCCTCCAGTTGCGCCAGCTCCGGACCGGACAGGCCGGTCAGGCGGCGGGGCTCGGACCGGCTCTGGGCCGGCACGGTCAGCCGGGCCCCGGCCGACGGCGGCGCCTCCCCGGCGGGCGCGGGCACCAGCCAGCGCTGCATGGGCTCTATCAGGCCGGGTCCGGCCGACATGACGAGCGAGGTGCCCAGGAAGCCGCGGCGGCCGAGCATCAGGTCGCTGCGGGAGAACTCGTTGATCAGCGCGACCGTCTGCGGTCCGGCCCACGGCAGGTCGATGCCGGAGACGGCCGCCGACTGGGGGGCCGAGCGCAGCCCGAGGTCCTCGATGCCGACGACGCTGCCGAAGCGCTCCGAGAACAGCTCGGAGAGGATGCGCGGGATCGGCTCGCGCGGCTGTTCGCCGTCGAGCCAGCGCCGCACCCGGGAGGTGTCGGTGCTGATGTGGTGGGCGCCGAGTTGGCGGGCGCGCCGGTTCACCTGGCGGGCCAGTTCGCCCTTGGACCAGCCGCTGCGCCGGAACCACGAGTTCAGGCGCTCGTTGGGCCGCTTCGCGGAGATGCCGCTGCCGTTGCCGGACACGGTGTCGCCCCCAATCCAGGGAGTCTGTCGCGATGCGCGAAATGACGGATGTGTGGCGGCACCACGCCCGGAAGGCGCACCGAAAGCAGTCCCGCGGTCACCGGCGTGGCGAGGGGAGGCTACCAATCGCCACCATTCGCCACCCCTCTGCCTGAACCTATTGCCCGCGCGGCGCGCTTGACTTGTGCGGACGGCACCCCGGCGGCGGGCGATGCGAAGCACGACGGGGGCGCGCACGATCCGGCTCGCTCCCCCTGTTCGGCCGCGCCGTGCCGGTCCGTAACCATCGGCCGAACGGACCCGTTGGAGGGGCATGGGCTTCACGATCGGCGGACGGCGGGCCGACCGGATCTGCTTCCCCACGGCGGTCGCGGAGTACACCGGCCTGTGGGGGTGGGACGTGCTGCCGGGAGCGCGCGCCGGGCTGGGCGGCGACGGCCGCCCGGACTGCTCCTGCGGCCGGCCGGGCTGCCCGGCGCCGGGGGCGCATCCGCTCGACCCGGCGCTCCTCATCCCGGCCGGCACCACGCTGGAGGGGGTGGTGGACGCGTGGGCGCGCACGCCGGGCGCGTCCGTGCTGCTGCCCACCGGGCGGAGCTTCGACGTGATCGACGTGCCCGCGACCGCGGGGCTGCGGGCGCTGCCGCCGCTGGAGCGGATGGGCCTGCCGCTGGGCCCGGTCGCCCTGGCGCCGCACGGCAGGGCCTGGTTCTTCGTCGCGCCGGGCGCGGCGGCGGAGCTGCCCCGGCTGCTGTACCGGGCGGGCTGGGACGACGCCCCGCTGGACCTGCGGGCCCTGGGGCCCGGAGGGCACGTGACCGCGCCGCCCTCGGACCACGCGGGCCTGGGCCCGGTCCGCTGGCTGCGCCCGCCCGGTCTGGAGACGGCCGCGCGACCGCCCCGCGCCCGGCTGCTGCTGGGCGTGCTGGCCTACGCCTGCCGCCGGTCCGGCCCGGCCCTGGACGACGCGGCGCGGCCCGGCGCGCGTTAGCCGATCAGCGCGTCGGCGAACGCCTCGGGCTCGAACGGGGCGAGGTCGTCCGGGCCCTCCCCCAGGCCCACCAGCTTCACCGGGACGCCCAGCTCGCGCTGGACGGCGACGACGATCCCGCCCTTGGCCGTGCCGTCGAGCTTGGTAAGGGCGATGCCGGTGATGTCCACGACCTCCGCGAAGACCCGGGCCTGGACCAGGCCGTTCTGCCCGGTGGTCGCGTCCAGCACGAGCAGCACCTCGTTGACCGGGCCGTGCTTCTCCACGACCCGCTTGACCTTGCCCAGCTCGTCCATGAGGCCGGTCTTGGTGTGGAGCCGCCCGGCGGTGTCGACCAGCACCACGTCGGCGCCGGCGGCGATGCCCTCCTTGACCGCGTCGAACGCCACCGAGGCCGGGTCGCCGCCCTCGGGACCGCGCACCGTGCGGGCGCCGACCCGCTCGCCCCAGGTCTGGAGCTGGTCGGCGGCGGCGGCGCGGAAGGTGTCGGCGGCACCGAGGACGACGGACCTGCCGTCGGCGACCAGGACCCGCGCGAGCTTTCCGGTGGTGGTGGTCTTGCCCGTGCCGTTGACGCCGACCACCAGGATCACGGCCGGGAGCTCCTCGCCCTCGGCGGAGACGCCGCCCTCGGTGTGGACCACCCGGTCGAGGTCGGGGCCGAGCTGGGCCAGCAGTTCCTCGCGCAGCAGGGCCCGCAGTCCGTCGGGGGTGCGGGTGCCCAGCACGCGGACCCGCTCGCGCAGCCGCTCCACCAGCTCCTGGGTGGGGCCGACGCCGATGTCGGCGGTCAGCAGCGTGTCCTCGATCTCCTCCCAGGTGTCCTCGTCCAGGTGCTCGCGGGCCAGCAGGGTGAGCAGGCCGCGGCCCAGCGTGTTCTGCGACCGGGCGAGCCGGGCGCGCAGCCGGACCATCCGGCCCGCGGCGGGCTCGGGCACCTCCACCGGGGGCGCCTCGGGCACCGGGGCCGCCGCGCCGCCGGGCAGCGTGACGTCCTCGATGGTGCGGCGCTCCTCGTCCACGGGCGTGGCGGCCTCGTCGCCGACGCGCGGCTCGGGCGGCGCCGCCGTCACGGGCCGCCCGCCCTCCGGCGGCGCCTGCCCGCGCTTCCCGCGGCGACTGGTGACGACGAGCCCGCTGATCGCGGCGACGGCGACCACGGCGATGATGACGACGAGGATGAGGATGTCCATCGGTTCCCTTGAGCGGCCTGGCGGTGGGACAACGGGTCTAACGTACCGAAGCGGCCCCCGGGGACCGCTGCCCCCGCCCGCGAGTGGCGGACAGGGGCAGCGGTGGTGAACGAGGAGACGGGCGGCGGGGGGGTCAGCCCATCTCCTCCAACGCCTTGCCCTTCGTCTCCGGCACCCACAGCAGGATGAACGGGATCGAGAGCACGGCGAAGCAGGTGTACATCACGTAGGCGCCGGAGAGGTTCCAGTCCGACAGGGTCGGGAAGCTCTGGCTGATGGCCCAGTTGGCGACCCACTGCGCGGAGGCGGCGACGCCCAGCGCGGCGGCGCGGATCCGGTTGGGGAACATCTCGCCGAGCAGCACCCAGACGACCACGCCCCAGGAGAGGGCGAAGAACAGCACGAAGCCGTGGGCGCCGATCAGGGCCACGGTGCCCTGGGTGTCGGGGAGCCGGATGTCGTCGCCGGTCCCCTCCTTGAAGGAGAACGCCCAGGCGGCCAGGCCCAGCGAGACGGCCATGCCCGCGGAGCCGATGAGGGCGAGCGGCTTGCGGCCGATGCGGTCCACCAGGAGCATGGCGATGATCGTGCCGATGATGTTGATGATCGACGTGGTGAACGAGTAGAAGAACGAGCCCTCGGGGTCGACGCCGACCGACTGCCACAGCGAGTTCGAGTAGTAGAAGATCACGTTGATGCCGACGAGCTGCTGGAAGACCGACAGGCCGATGCCGATCCAGACGATGGGCAGCAGCCCGGCCCGCCCGCCGATCAGGTCGCGCCAGGTGGACCTGTGCTCGGTGCGGATGTGGTGCTCGATCTCGGCGACCCGGGCGTCCAGGTCGGTGTCCGCGCCCTCCACGTCGGCGAGCACGCGCCGCGCGTCGTCCCGCCGGCCGGCGCTGATCAGGAAGCGCGGCGACTCGGGGATGCGCAGGGTCATCAGGCCGTAGAGCAGGGCGGGGATCGCCCCGACGCCGAGCATGACCTGCCATGCCTCCAGGCCGAGGAGCGAGCCGCGCTGGTCGTCGTCGGCGAGGTTGACCAGCGCGTAGTTGACGAGCTGGGAGATGGCGATGCCGAGCACGATCGCGGCCTGCTGGAAGGAGGCGAGCCGGCCCCGGTACGCGGGCGGGGAGACCTCGGCGATGTAGGCGGGGGCGATGACCGAGGCCATGCCGATGGCGACGCCGCCCAGCGTGCGCCAGAACGCCAGGTCCCAGACCCCGAACGGCAGCGCCGAGCCGACGCTGCTGACGGCGAAGATCACCGCGGCGATCTGCATGACGCGGATGCGGCCGAGACGGTCGGCGAGGCGGCCGGCGACGACCGCGCCGAGCGCGGCGCCGAGGAGCGCGATGGCCACGACGGTGCCGAGCCTGCCGGAGGAGATGTCGAATCTGCCGCGGATCCCCTCGACGGCGCCGTTGATGACGGCGCTGTCGTAGCCGAAGAGAAAGCCTCCCAGCGCCGCGGTGGCGGCGATGAAGATCACGTAGGTGAGGTGCGGCGGGCGTCGGTCACGGGCCGCCGGCTCCACCTTGGTGGTTGGGGTCACGGTGCACTCCTGGGTGTCCGGCGGCACTGCCGGTCCGTCCTTCAGCTCGCACGGTCCAGTGGGGCACATCCGCACGAGAGCCACCAGTTGAACGTACGAGCGGCCTTGGAGAGGTTATGCCTTCAAGCTCCTAAGTCAAGTCCGCCTGAAATCCGTGATCCCGCTCACATGCGCCTGATGGCTTTTCACGTCATGAAGAGAGGCGCTGACTGATCACCTTGGATACCCCGTCTCCCTGCATGGAAACGCCGTACAGGGCGTCCGCGACCTCCATGGTCCGCTTCTGATGGGTGATCACGATGAGCTGGGAGCTGTCCTTGAGCTCCTCCATGATCCGGATCAGCCGCTGGAGGTTGGTGTCGTCCAGCGCCGCCTCGACCTCGTCCATGACGTAGAACGGGCTGGGCCGCGCCTTGAAGATCGACACCAGCAGGGCCACCGCCGTCAGCGAGCGCTCGCCGCCGGAGAGCAGCGACAGGCGCTTGACCTTCTTGCCCGGCGGTCTGGCCTCCACGTCCACGCCCGTGGTCAGCATGTTCGCCGGGTCCGTCAGCAGCAGCCGTCCCTCGCCGCCCGGGAAGAGCCGGGAGAAGACGCCCTCGAACTCGCGGGCCGTGTCGTGGTAGGCGGCGGTGAAGACCTGCTCCACCCGCTCGTCCACGTCCTTCACCACCTGAAGCAGGTCGGCGCGCGTCTTCTTGAGGTCGTCGAGCTGCTCGCTGAGGAACTTGTGCCGCTCCTCCAGGGCCGCGAACTCCTCCAGCGCCAGCGGGTTGACCTTGCCCAACTGCTTGTACGCCCGCTCGGCGGCCCGCAGCCGCTTCTCCTGCTCGGCCCGGCGGTAGGGCCGCGGCTTGTTGCGCGGGTCGTCCGGGTCCGCGGGCAGCTCCTCGCCCTCGGCGGGCGGCGCGGGCGGCACCAACTGGTCCGGGCCGTACTCGCGGACCAGGATCTCCGGCTCGACGCCCAGCTCCTCCAGCGCCCTGGCCTCCAGCTGCTCGATGCGCAGGCGTTTCTCCGCGCCCAGCACCTCCCCGCGGTGCACCGAGTCGGTCAGCTTGTCCAGCTCCTCCTTCAGCTCCCGCCCCGCGTTGCGCTCGACCACGAGCGCCTGCTCCCGTTCCGCCCTGGCCCGCTCGGCGACCTCCCGCTCCCGCAGGGCACGGGCCAGCGAGACCTCCACATGCGCCAGGAGCTGCCGCGCCCCGGCGGCCACGGCGGCGGCGACCGCGGCCTCGTGCCGCATCCGCGCGCGCCGCTGCTCGGCGCGCGCCCGCGCCTCCCGCTCGGCGCGCGCCGCGCGGTCCAAGGAATCCGCCCGGCCGGCCAGTCCCCTGACCCGCTCCTCGTGGGTGCGCAGCTGCAGCCTGGCCTCCATCTCGGTCTGCCGGGCATTGGCGCCGTCGGCCGCGAGCCGGTCGCGGACCGTCGTGTCCGGCTCCTCCTCGCCGTCCGCCGCCTCCTCCGCGACCGCCAGCCGCTCGGCCAGCTCCTCGGCCTGCTCGACGGCGCGGGCCAGCTCCTCCCTGGCCCGCGCCACGGCGGCCTCCGCCCGGTCCGCCTCGCCACCGGCCGCCCGCGCCTGGCCCGCCAGGCGGCCCAGGTCCTGGGCCACCTTCGACTTCTCCCGCTCCGCCGCGCTGCGCCGCCGGGCCAGCTCCTCCACCGCCGCGGCGCACGCCCGGCGCCGCTCGTCCGCTTCCTCCTGGGCGGCGGCCAGCTCCGCGCAGCGCCCGGTCAGACGGCGCAGCGCCGCCGCCGCCTCGTCCACCGACGCCTGGACCTCCAGCAGGCTGGGCGCGCCGGCCGACCCGCCCTGGGCCAGGTGCCGGGACAGCAGGTCGCCCTCGGTGGTGACGGCGGTCAGCTCCGGCCGGGCGGCCAGCACCTGCTGGGCGTCGTCCAGCGTGCCGACCACCACGACGTCGCGCAGCAGGCGGCGCACGGCGGGCAGCAGATGCGCGGGGCCGCTCACCAGGGCCGCCGCCGGGACCGGCTCGGCCCCCGGCCCGGGCACGGCGGGGGCGCCGCCCTCCGGCCCCGACGCGGCGGACTCGGCCGGGGCGCCGGGCGCGCCGAGCAGCAGGGCCGCCCGGCCCGCATCGGTCTTGCGCAGCAGCCGCAGCGCCTCGGCCGCCGTGGCGGGCCCGTCCACGGCCACCGCGTCGGCGGCCACGCCCAGGGCGGCGGCCACCGGGACCTCGAACCCCGGCGTGACGGTCAGCAGCCCGGCCGCCGGGCCGAGCAGCCCCGCGAGCCGGTCGGCGGCGGCCAGCAGCGCGCCGGTGCCGTCCTTGCGGCGCAGGCCGAGGGCGAGCGCGTCGTGCCGGGCGGAGACGGCGGCGCGCTCCCGTTCCACGGCGGTGGCGGCCTCCCTGGCGGCGGTCAGCGCGGACTCGGCGGCGGCGAGGGCGGCCCTGGCCGCCTCGTGCTCCCCGGCCAGCTCGGTGTCGTCCGCGTCGAGCCCGTCCACCTCGGCGCGCAGCGCCTCGTACTCGCGCTGGGCCGCGGCGGCCCGCTCGCGCGCCTCGTCGCGGGCGGTGGCCAGCCGGTCGATCTGGGACTGGGCCGACGCGGCGCGGCTGCGGGCGGCGTTCGCCTGCCCGTGCAGCCGGGCCAGGCCCTCGCGGCGGTCCGCGAGGGCGCGGGCCGCGTCCTTCAGCCGCCGCTCCTCCTCGGCCAGCGCCCGTTCGAGCGCGGCCCGGTGCTCGACGGTGTCCTCCAGCGCCCGGTCGGCCGCCTCCATGGCCGCCGTCAGCTCGGCCTCCTGCTCGCGGATCCGGGCGGCCTCCCGTTCCATGTCCTCCGGATCGCGCCCCCGCCGCTCCTCGGGCACCTGGGCGCGGGCGCTGGTGATCCGGGCGTCGGCGAGGCTGACGGTGCCCCGCACCCGCTCGGCGAGCTGCGACAGCTCGTGCCAGGTGGTCTGGGCCCGCTGCACGCGCGGCGCGAGGGTCCGCACCTCCTGTTCGAGCTCCGCCTCCCGGCGCAGGGCCTCCCGCAGGCGCTCCTCGGCGGCCTCCTTGCGCTGCTTCAGGGCGGCCTCGTCCGCGATCTCGGCGCGCAGCGCGGTCCGCAGCGTCACCAGGTCGTCGGCGAGCAGCCGGAGCCTGGCGTCCCGCAGGTCGGCCTGGATGACGGCGGCCCGCCGGGCGACCGCGGCCTGCCGCCCCAGCGGCTTGAGCTGGCGGCGCAGTTCGTCGGTGAGGTCCTGGACGCGGGCCAGGTTCGCCTGCATGGCGTCCAGCTTCCGCAGCGCCTTCTCCTTGCGCTTGCGGTGCTTGAGCACGCCCGCGGCCTCCTCGATGAAGGCGCGGCGGCCGGTGGGGTCGGCGTGCAGGACGGAGTCGAGCTGGCCCTGCCCGACGATGACGTGCATCTCGCGGCCGATGCCGGAGTCGGACAGCAGCTCCTGGACATCGAGGAGGCGGCAGGTGTCGCCGTTGATCTGGTACTCGCTGCCGCCGTTGCGGAACATGGTCCGCGTGATGGTGACCTCGGTGTAGTCGATCGGGAGGGCGCCGTCGGAGTTGTCGATGGTCAGGGACACCTCGGCGCGGCCGAGCGGCGGGCGGCCCGTGGTGCCGGCGAAGATGACGTCCTCCATCTTGCCGCCGCGCAGCGACTTGGCGCCCTGCTCCCCCATGACCCACGAAAGGGCGTCCACCACATTGGACTTGCCGGACCCGTTGGGGCCGACCACGCAGGTGATTCCGGGCTCGAAGCGCAGCGTGGTGGCGGACGCGAAGGATTTGAACCCGCGCAGGGTCAGGCTCTTGAGGTGCACGCCGTGGGACTTTACCTGTCGCTCTTCTGGGATTCGCCGTTTCGACGCAGAGGATGCAGGGCACATCAGTCAGTGAGCCAAGCAAGCCAAGCGGTGCCAGGGGACCCGCACATGACGAAGGGACGCCGAAGCGTCCCTCGCATTAACTACTTCCGCAAGCCAAGCCGTGCCCTCGCGGTCTGCCTCGCCTTTGAGGTCAGGTCAGGGCGGGCTCCGCCTTGTGCACGTCGATGCTGTCGAGCACCGAGTCGCCGTGCCGGGCGGCGGCGGCAAGCGCGTCGTTCTCCGCCTGGACCCGGAGGAGCTGCGTCTCCAGGTCCTGAACGCGCTGCTGAAGCCGCCGCATCTCGGCGAGCACTCGGGGGTCGAAGCCGCCGACGTGACCAAGAAGCGCCTTTGCCATGATGGATGGTCCTCCACACTGAGTGACCGACCGAAGCCGTTGGTGGGTCATGAGGTGAATGAATCCGCGCCATGGGCTCCGCGATGTGTTCCAGGGTCACAAAGCTGAGATGCGCGGGACTTTCAGCGTCTCACCAAAAAGTGGGACGGTCAACACGATCACACCGCGTATCGCCCGTGTGCCATGGCCTCGGAAGGCCCGCGCGAGGGGGTGGAGGATCACTCGTCGGCGGGTCGGGCGGCTCCGCCGGGCGGCGGTGGTGGCGGCAGCCTCGCACGTCGGAGCGGGGTTGGCAAGCAGTTTCCGGAATTTTCCCGGGGCCCCGGGCGCACCCCTCAGCGGACCGAGAAGCCCTCGTATCCCCCGCGCGGTGTGTCCCAAATCTCGGTGACGCCCGTCACCCGTCCGGGCGTGTCGCCGCCGCGGAGCCACTCCAGCAGGAGGAGGCACCGCTCGCGGTCGCCCTCCGCGACGACCTGCACCCGGCCGTCCGCCAGATTCAGGGCAAATCCACGCAGCTCGCCGATGGCCAGCGCGCGGGCGCGCGTGTGCCAGCGGAAGCCCACGCCCTGCACCTGGCCGCGCACCCAGGCGGTCAGCCGGACGGGCCCGGAATCACCGGCGGACGGCGGAGTCGGTCGGTCCATGTGACGCACGCTATCCCCTCGATCCGGAGCGAGACACTGGCGCCCATGCTCACATCGCGTACAGTCACGCGGTAACGAATCACCTGTTCGGGTGATTTGTGATCATCTAGGTGACAAGGAAGGTGCGTCGGATGGGACGCCATCGCCGCCATGGGGGGCATGCGCGGACCGGGCTGATCGGTGCCTCCGCGGCCCTCGCCGTGGGTGCGGTGGCCGTGAGCACGGGCCTGTTGCCCGGTCTCGGGGACGGCCTCACGCTCAGCGGCCCCGACGAGCGGACGGCCGTCGAGCGGAGCGCCGCCTCCGCCGGGGCGTCGTCCTCGCCCTCGTCCCCGCGGGCGGAGGAGCGCGGCAGCGCGCCGGAGCCGACCGGCCAGACGTCGGGGCCGGCCGAGGAGGAGACGTCGTCCGCCGGGACACCGGCCCCCTCGCGGGAGCAGCCCTCCCCCCGGGAGCGGGAGCCCGAGCCGGAGGCCGGGTCCAGGACCGCCCCGGAGCCGGAGCCCGAGGCCGCGGAGCAGGAGCCGGAGCCCGAGGAGGAGCGGGACGCCGAGGCGGCACCCGAGCCGGACCGGGCCGACCCGCCCGCCGAGGAGGCCCCGGAGCCCGCCCCCGCCCCTGCTCCCGCCCCGGTCACGGACCCCGAGCTGGCCGCCGCCCAGGCGGTGCTGGCCCTGGTCAACGAGGAGCGGGCGGCCGTCGGCTGCCGACCGCTGACCACCGACCCGGAGCTGACGGAGCTGGCCGCCGGCCGCAGCGCGGACATGGCCGCACGGGACTACTTCGCGCACACCGACCCGGACGGGCTCACCCCGTGGGACCACGCGGCCGCGGCGGGCGTGACCAGCCTGGGCGCCGAGAACATCGCCTGGGGCCAGCCGAACCCGGAGGCGGTCATGGACGCCTGGATGGAGAGCGAGGGCCACCGCGCCAACATCCTGAACTGCGCGTTCACCACCGTGGGCATCGGTGTCCACATCCAGGCCGACGGCCCCTGGTGGACGCAGGAGTTCGGCTTCTGACCCGGCGCCGCCGGGCCGGGCCTCAAGGCCGCGGCAGGCGCGGCGGGCGCTGGCAGCGGGGGCAGAAGTAGCTGGAGCGGTTCATCCACGGGCGCCTGCGGACCGGGGTGGCGCAGCGGCGGCAGGGGCGGCCCTCGCGGCCGTACACGTCCAGCGAGCGGTCGAAGTAGCCGGACTCGCCGTTGACGTTCACGTAGAGGCTGTCGAAGCTCGTGCCGCCGACCGCCAGGGCCGCCGCCATCACCGCGCGGATGTGCGTGACCAGCTCGGCGGTCCTGGTCCGGGTGAGGCCGGCGGTCGGGCGGTCGTAGTGCAGCCCGGTGCGCCACAGCGCCTCGTCGGCGTAGATGTTCCCGACGCCGCTGATGAGCGACTGGTCGAGCAGCGCCCGCTTGATGGTCGTCCGGCGGCGGCGCAGCGCCGCGTGGAAGGCGTCCTCGTCGAACTCCGGGTCCATCGGGTCGCGCGCGATGTGCCCGATCACGTCCGGCACCCCGTCCGTCGTGACCGGGTGGAGGGACAGCCCGCCGAAGGTCCGCTGGTCGACGAAGCGCAGCTCGCCGCCCGCCGGGTCGGTGAACGTGATCCGGATCCGCAGGTGCTTCTCGTCAGGGGCGCGGTCCGGCTGGACGAGAAGCTGCCCGCTCATGCCCAGGTGCGCCAGCAGCGCGAACTCGGACCCCAGCGGCAGCCACAGATACTTGCCCCGGCGGCGCACGTCGGCCACCCGCGCGCCCCGCAGCCGGTCGGCGAAGTCCCCGGCGCCCGCCACGTGGCGGCGGACGGCGCGCGGGTGCAGCACCTCCGCCGCGGTGATGGTCCGGCCGCTGATCCAGCGGTCGAGGCCGCGCCGGACGACCTCGACCTCCGGCAGCTCAGGCAACGGGCGCTCCCCCGGCCGTCGCGGTGCCGTCGCGGCCGTCGATCGCGGAACGGATGGCCCGCCAGGCCGTCTCGGCGGCCTGCTGCTCGGCTTCCTTCTTGCTGCGGCCGGTGCCGGTGCCGTAGGTCTCGCCACCGACACGGGCGGCAGCGGTGAAGGTCTTCTCGTGGTCCGGGCCGCTCTCCGTGATCACGTACTCGGGCACGCCGAGGCCCTCCGCCGCGCTCAGCTCCTGGAGGCTGGTCTTCCAGTCGAGCCCCGCGCCCAGGTTCGAGGAGCGCTCGATCACCGGGTCGAAGAGCCGGTGCACCAGCTCGTCCGCCGCGTCCAGGCCCTGGTCGAGGTAGACGGCGCCGATCACGGCCTCCAGGGTGTCCGCGAGGATCGACGCCTTGTTCCGGCCGCCCGTGCCCTCCTCGCCCCGCCCGAGCCGGACGAAGGCGCCCAGGTCGAGCCCGCGGGCCACCTCGGCCAGCGCCCTGGCCTGCACCACCGCCGCGCGCAGCTTGGCGAGCTGTCCCTCGGCCAGGTCCGGATGCCTGCGATACAGGGTGTCGGTGACGACCAGGCCGAGCACGGAGTCCCCGAGGAACTCCAGCCGCTCGTTGGTCGGCAGTCCGCCGTTTTCGTACGCGTAGCTGCGGTGGGTCAGCGCACGCACCAGAAGGGCGGGCTCGAGCCGGTAGCCGAGCCGCCCTTCCAGAATCGCGAGGGATGAGGCTGTGTCCTCCGACGCCTGGGGCTGCGACCTCCTGGCGTGTGGCATGGAGCCTGTCACCCGCCGATCAGACCTCGAGGACCTGACGACGGTTGTAGGTGCCGCAGTTGCCGCACGCGGTGTGCTGCAGCCTCGGCTCCTGGCAGCGCTCGCAACGCACCAGGCTCGGGGCCACAGCCTTCCACTGCGACCGGCGGTGGCGCGTGTTGCTGCGCGACATCTTCCGCTTCGGAACAGCCACGGCTACTTCTCCTGTGATTCGTCCCCGCGACCGCGGGGTGCCTTGTTCTGCTTGTCCTGCCTGCCGGAGGTCTCCCCGGGACCGAGGGTCCCGGCGAACTCCCGCAGAGCCGCCCAACGGATGTCGACGGCGTCGTCGTGATGGTGGTCGGGGTCCTCCGCGAGCAGTGCCCCGCACTCGGGGCACAGACCCGGGCAGTCCTCCCGGCACACCGGCTGCAGCGGCAGTGACAGCACCACCGCGTCGCGCAGCACGGGCTCAAGGTCGAACAGGTCGCCCTGAAGGAACAGCGTCTCCTCGTCCCCCTCGTCCTCGACGGCGTCCGCCGGACGGCGGCCGTGCCCATCGGTCTCGGGGTACGAGAACATCTCCTGGAACTCCGCCTCGCCCTCACGGGCCAGCGGCTCCAGACACCTTACGCACTCCCCCGCCAGCGGCGCCCGGACGGTGCCGGTGACCAGCACACCCTCCATCACCGACTCCATGCGCAGCTCCACCGTCAGCGGCGCCCCTTCGGGGACCCCGATGACCTCGGTGCCGAGGTCGGGCGGGGCGTCGACCGTGCGGGAGATCCGCTTGAGCGCACCGGGACGCCGCCCCAGCTCACGTGTGTCGAACACGAGAGGGGCTCGGTGGTCCAGCGGGGCGTTCAGGGCGTTCTGCTTTCTCACGGTGCTGCCTGCGACGGAGCCGCGCACGCAGGCCCCTCACCGAGGGGCCGGGCGGGCGGCCGGGATCACGAGTCGGGAGACGGGTGCCACGGCCGAAGAGCCAGCATACCTCCCGGGCCGCCGGGCACCCAATCGGCGGCGGTCAGGACTGTCCTTGCTGGTAGCGGCGGAGCTGCTCGGCGTCGATCATGCCGGTGTCGAAGAGGCTGGTCTCGTCCAGCACCGCCGGGGACGGGTATCCGTACGACGGCTGCTGCTGGGCCGACGGCTGCGCGTAGGGGTCCTCCTGGGGGTATCCGCCGGCGCCGTAGCCGTCGTCGCCGTACGGGGTGGCGGGCGCGTAGCCCTGCTCCTGGCCGTAGGGCCGGCCGTCGTAGCCGTCCTGGCCGGTGCCGTAGCCGTCGGCCCGCGCGGCGGGCTGGAGGGCGTACGGGTCCGGCGCGTCGTAGCCCGCGGGGGCGGGAGCCGGGGCCGGGACCGCCGGGGCGGCCGGCTCGGGCTGCGGCATCCCGAGGTAGTCGTAGGTGTCCTGCTCGGCCCGGTCGAAGTACGCGTCGCCGGGCTGCCCGCCGCCGGTGCCGTCCCGCGCCTCCTGCTCGGCGACGTGCTCGGCCAGCTCGTCGCTGGGGCGGTGGCCGGTCAGCTTCTGCCGGCCGCGGCCGACCGCCTCCAGGGTCTTGCGGAGCACCGCCTCGATGGCGCCGAACTGGGCGTCGACATAGGCGTCGGCCTGCGCGAGCAGCTCCTGCGGGTCGCCGCGGTCGGGGCCGAGAAGCTTGGCCCGGCCGCGGTCGACCGAGCCGATGGTCTTGCCGAGGACCACCTCGAAGTTGGCCAGCTTGCTGTCCACGTAGTCGTCGGCCTCGGCGCGCACCTCGGTGGCCTCGCGGCGGGCCTCGGCGAGGATGCGGGCGGCCTCCTCCCGCGCCTGGCGCACGATCTCGGTGGTCCCGACGAGCGAGCCGCGTTCCGCGTGCGCCGCCTCGACGATGCGCCGCGCCTCCTGCTGGGCCTCGGCGACGACCTGGTGGCGGTCCCCGAGCACCTCCCTGGCCTCGGCGAGCGAGCCGGGCAGCGCCTGGCGGACCTCGTCGAGCCGGGAGAGCAGCTCGGAGCGGTTGATGACGCAGGACGCCGACATGGGCATGCTCTTGGCGCTGCGGACCGCCGCGACGATCTCGTCGAGTTTCTGCTGTACGTCCACGGTGCGACTGTACGGCCAACGGGGGACCCGCGGGCACCGGTCGGTGCGGCCGGTGCCGTGCGGAAGCCCTCTAGCGCTGGGCCAGCCGCTCCCCGAGGACCCGCAGCACGGGCTCGGGGACCAGGTGGGAGACGTCCCCGCCCCAGGCGGCGACCTCCTTGACCAGGCTGGAGGAGAGGAAGCTGTAGACGGGATTGGTGGGGATGAACATCGTCTCGACGCCGGAGAGGCCGTTGTTCATCTGGGCCATCTGCAGCTCGTAGTCGAAGTCGCTGACCGCCCGCAGCCCCTTGACGATGGCGGGGATGTCACGCTGCTTGCAGTAGTCGACGAGGAGGCCGTGGAACGCCTCGACCACGACGTTGCCGTAGCCGCTGGTGCACTCCTCGATCAGGGCTATGCGCTCCTCCACGCTGAACAGCCCCTGCTTGGACTTGTTGATCATGACGGCGACATGGACGACGTCGTAGAGCTTCGAGGCGCGGGCGACGATGTCGAGGTGGCCATTGGTGATGGGGTCGAAGGACCCCGGACAGACTGCGCGGCGCAACGGTCTCTCCTCGCTCTTCCGGCCGCTCATGGCCGGTCGCTTACGTGGTGGTCGGTGGACCGTCCGTACCAGAGAGTGCCCTCGCCGTAGCGGCGTGAACGCAGCCCCTGGAATCCGTCCGGCCAGTCGAAGGCACCGCCCCGGGTGCTGCGCTCCACCGTGACGACGGCACCGGCCGCCAGCCAGCCGTTCGTCACGAGTGTGAGCAGGATCTCGCGGAGATCGTCGTCGCCCACGGCATAGGGCGGATCGAGAAAAACCAGGTCATAGGGGCCATCGGCGGGCGGTGCCGCGGCGAGCTGCTCGGCCCGCGCGGCGCGCAGCTCGGCGCCGGGCAGCCCGAGGGCGCGGATGTTGTCCCTGATGGTCCTGGCGGCTCTCGCGTCGGTCTCGGCGAGCAGGGCGTGAGCGGCTCCGCGGGAGAGCGCCTCCAGGCCGACGGCACCCGAGCCGCCGTAGAGGTCGAGCACCCGGGCCCCGTCGAGCGGGCCCCACAGCGCGGTCCAGGTGGAGAACAGCCCCTCGCGCGCCCGGTCGGACGTCGGGCGGGTGCCACCGCCCGGCGGCACCGCCAGCCGCCGCCCGCCGGCGATGCCGGCGATCACGCGGGTCATGGGCGTCCTCGTCCCCTTCACACGCTCGTCCGTCAGCCGTCGGACTCCACGCTATACGGGCCCCTCGCCGACGAGCACGGCGAGGGGCCCGGGGACGCTCCCGGTGGGCGGCGTCAGGCGTCACCTCCCCGGACGCGGGCGTGCCGCTGGGCGGCGCGCCCCGCGCTCAGCACGTCCGGGTAGACCTCGCAGACGAGCCCGCCGTCCGCCGTGCGGTCGTGCTCCAGCTCGTACAGGCAGAGCTCGCTGTCGTCGTCGAGCAGGAAGGCGTGCTCGTACAGCGAGCACCAGTGCCCGCCGCCGGCGTGGCCGCGGGGCTCGGGCAGCCGCTCGATGCCGTACCCGCGGGCGGCCGACAGCAGGCGGAGTATCTCCTCGCCCGGCCGGTCGGCGTTGACCGCGCGGCGGAGCAGCCGGCGAGCGTGCTCCGAGGAGTCCTGGCCCGGGTAGGCCCGCTGGCCCGGGATCCCGACTCCCAGCACGGTGAGCGCGTCCGGCCCGAGGCTCCGGTCCCGCGGAGCTTCGCGGCGATCGGTCATGCTGAATCCTTCCGATATGCGGCGTCCGATGCCCGTGCGTACTCACCGTAGTCCCCCGGATGCGCTCCGGGGGACCCCCTTTACGGAATCAAGAACATGTGCGCGGCGGATGAGCACGCGCCGAGCACACGCTGTCAGCTCCCGGCGGGCTCCTCGGGGGCGCCGATCAGCGCCGGCGAGGCATACCGCGACCACGACATGCAGCCGTCGGGCGGGCAGTGCTCCGGGCGGCGCGGGTCGTGGCCCAGCTCCCTGAGCTTGGTGCGCACGGAGTCGGGCGTGCGGCCGAAGCGGGCCGCTATGCGGGCGATGGTCTCGCCGGCGTGGAACCGGCGGGTGAGGTCCTCCTCGTGCTGCGGGATCCAGGGGGCGCCGTGGCCGGGGAACAGCTCGCGGAGGATGTCCCGGTCCGGGATGGGCTCCGCGACGTCGGCGGCCAGGGCGAGCGCGCGCAGGCCCCGGTTGAGGGCGATGCGCAGCGTGGGGACGTCGGCCAGGGGCATGGTGAGCGAGCCGGAGGCCAGCGGGACCTCGGGCAGCGACTCGCGCCAGCCGGTCAGGGACAGGGTCACGGTGATGTCGTCGTCGCTCGCCAGCTCGACGCGGAAGATCTTGTCGCCGAGCGGCAGTTCGTTGATGTGCCGGAATGCCATCGAGCAACCCCCAACGGTCCATCCCGCCCGATCCCGGATGGATCGGCGCGGACTGGAATCATTCTCCCAGGCGGCACTGACAATTGACGGGCCGTCAGACAGGGTCGAGGCGCAGGTCAGCCCTTGTCGAGGAACTCCTCGCGCGCCGCGTCGAGCAGCGCGTCCAGCGCCGCCCGCAGGGCGGGCGAACCGGCCAGGTCCGGGTCGGCGGCGACCAGGGCGGTGGCCTCCGCGCGGGCCTCGGCGATGACCTCCTCGTCGTCGATGACGGCGAGCATCCGCAGGCTGCTCCGCCCGCCCGACTGGGCCTGGCCCAGCACGTCGCCCTCCCGGCGCTGCTCCAGATCGACGCGGGACAGCTCGAAGCCGTCCGTCGTCGCCGCCACCGCCGCCAGCCGGGTCCGGGCGGCGCTGCCCTCCGGGGCCTCGCTGACCAGCAGGCACAGCCCCGGCGCGGTGCCGCGGCCGACGCGACCGCGCAACTGGTGGAGCTGGGAGACGCCGAACCGGTCCGCGTCCATGATCACCATGGCGGTGGCGTTGGGCACGTTGACCCCGACCTCGATCACCGTGGTGGCCACCAGCACGTCGACCTCCCCGGCGGCGAAGCGGCGCATCACGTCGTCCTTGGCGTCCGGGGCGAGGCGGCCGTGCAGCACCTCGGTGCGCAGGCCGCGCAGCGGGCCCCCGGCCAGCTCGGCCGCCACGTCCAGCACGGCGAGCGGCGGGCGGCGCTCCTCGCCCTCCGGCTCCCCGGCCCGGCCCTTCTTCGCCGCCGCGCCCGGGCCCGGCTCCTCGTCGTCCCCGATGCGCGGGCAGACGACGTACGCCTGGTGGCCCGCCTCGACCTCCTCGCGGACCCGCTCCCACGCCCGGGAGAGGAAGTGCGGCTTGTCCCTGGCCGGAACGACGTGGCTGGCGATCGGGGAGCGGCCCTCGGGGAGCTGGTCCAGCACCGAGGTCTCCAGGTCCCCGAAGACGGTCATCGCGACCGTGCGCGGGATCGGCGTCGCGGTCATCACCAGCAGGTGGGGTGGCCGCTCGCCCTTGGCGCGCAGGGCGTCGCGCTGCTCGACGCCGAAGCGGTGCTGCTCGTCCACGACCACCAGCCCGAGGTCGTGGAACGTCACCACGTCCTCGATCAGCGCGTGCGTGCCGATCACGATGCCCGCCTCGCCGGTCGCGGCGTCCAGCAGCGCCCGCCGCCGGGCCGCCGCCCCCATGGAGCCGGTCAGCAGCACCACCTTCGTGCCCCGCTCGGACCCGCCCAGCATCCCGCCCTCGGCCAGCGGCCCCATCATCCCGGTGATGGAGCGGTGGTGCTGCTGGGCCAGCACCTCGGTGGGCGCGAGCAGCGCCGACTGGCCGCCGGAGTCCGCGACGGCGAGCATGGCGCGCAGCGCGACCAGGGTCTTGCCGCTGCCGACCTCGCCCTGGAGCAGCCGGTGCATGGGGTGCTCGGCGGCCAGGTCGGCGAAGATCTCCGCGCTGACCTGCCGCTGTCCCTCGGTCAGCGTGAACGGCAGCCGGGCGTCGAAGGCGCTGAGCAGGCCGTCGGGGGCGGGGCGGCGGGGGGCGGCG